>NZ_JBEOSB010000021.1:0-213522 GCF_040302705.1 Streptomyces sp. NPDC097640 | reverse complement strand
CGCTCGACGGGGACGGCGGGGTCGAGCGGCACATAGGCGCCGCCCGCCTTCAGCACCGCCAGCACCCCGACCACGATCTGCTCGCTGCGCGGCAGACACAGGGCCACCGGCACATCTGGGCCGACGCCCAGCCCGCGCAGATGACGCGCCAGGCGATTCGCCCGGCTGTTCAATTCGCCGTAGGAAAGAGATCTGCCCTGGAAAACCACCGCCGTCGCGTCCGGTGCCCCGGCCGCCGTCTCCTCGAACCACTCGTGGAGGCACCGCCGCTCCGGCCGCAGAGCCGACGGCGGCTCGTTCCACTCCACGAGGACCCGCCGGCGCTCGTCCTCCGGCAGCATGGGCAGCCGGGAGATCCTCTCCCGCGGGCTGTCGGCGATGGCGGCGAGCAGGGTGGTGTAGTGGCGGACGAAGCGCTGGATGGTCTCCGGGTCGAACAGGTCGGTGTTGTACTCGACGGTCCCGGCGAGCCCGTCCGGTGTCTCCCTGAGGTCGAGCGTGACGTCGAACTTGGTGACATCGACGTCGAAGGCGACCGGGGACACCTCGAGCTCGCCGAACCTGGTCTCCTGGGCGGTCTGTGCCTCCTGGAGCACGAACATCGTCTGGAAGACGGGTGAGTGGCTGAGGCTGCGCTCCAGTCGCAGCGCGTCCACCACGGCCTCGAAGGGGACGTCCTGGTGGTCGTAGGCCGCCAGCGCGGTCCTCTTCACCTGGGCCAGCAGTTCGGGCAGGGCCGGGTCACCGGAGAGGTCGGTGCGCATCACCAGGGTGTTGGCGAAGAAGCCGATGAGCCCCTCCACCTCCGGCCGGTTGCGGTTCGCCACCACGGTGCCGACCGCGATATCGGTCTGCTGGGTGTGGCGGTGCAGCACGATGGCGTAGGCCGCCAGCAGCGTCATGTACAAGGTGGCGTCGTGCTCCGTGCTGAGCGCCCGCAGCCGGTCCAGCAGACCGGCCGGGCAGCGGAAGCTCTCGCGCGCCCCGTTGTACGTCTTGACCGGCGGCCGCTCCCGGTCCGCGGGCAGCGACAGCCTCGGATCGACACCGTCGAGCTGCTTCCTCCAGTACGCCACCTGCCGCGCCTGCACCTCGTCCACCAGCCACCGGCGCTGCCACTGCGCGTAGTCCGGGTACTGGACGGGCAGTGGCGCCAGGTCGGCGGGGCGTCCCGCGCGGAACGCCTCGTAGAGGGCGACGAGGTCGCGGAAGAGGACGCCGACCGACCAGCCGTCGGACACGCTGTGGTGCATCGTCACCAGCAGGACGTGCTCCTGCTCGGACTCGCGCAGCAGCCGGGCCCGGATCAGCGAGTCGTGCTCCAGGTCGAAGGGGGCGGCCGCCTCCCGTGCGCAGATCAGGGGCAGCTCCGCGGGGTCCGCGGGCTCCTCCTCCCGGACCGCGAAGTCCCGGCCGTCGCCGATGTGCTGGTACGGGACGCCGTCGTGGTCCACGAAGCGGGTACGCAGGGCCTCGTGCCGCCGTACCACCGCTTCCAGTGCGCGCACCAGCGCGGCCCGGTCCAGCCGCCCGCGCAGCCGTACCGCCATCGGGATGTTGTAGGCCGCGCTGGCCCCGTCCAGCTGCGCCAGGAACCACAGGCGCTGCTGGGTGAAGGACAGCGGGACCGGCTCGTCCGCGGCCCGGGGTAACAGCGGGATCGCATCGAGCGCGTCGAGCGCGGAGAGGTCGACGCCCCGCTTCCTGAGCAGTGCGATCAGGGCCCGCTGCCGCTTGGGCGGAAGGGACCGGATCTTGTGGAGCAGGTCCGGACCGCCGTCGTGGTTGAGGATGGTCATCGTCGTCCTGTCTGCCTAGTGCGCGACGTCCAGCGCGTCCAGTTCCTCGTCGCTCATGCCTTCGATGAGGGCGATGCTCTGGAGGATCTGCTCCGTGTCGAGGGCTCCGGTGGGCCCGGAGGGGGTGCGGCGCTCCAGTTCGGCGGCCATGTCCGCGAGCCGGGGAGCGTTGAAGACGGACTTGACGGGGAGTTCCACGCCGGTCTGCCGCCTGACCAGGTTGACCAGGCGGGTGACGAGCAGCGAGTTGCCGCCCAGCGAGAGGAAGTTGCTCGCCGTGCCGAGCCGGCCGGCGTCGATCTCCAGCAATTCCGACCAGGCGGCGACCATGGTCCGCTCGGCGTCGGTGAGGGTCCGGTCCCGGTCGCGCGGCCGTTCGGCGTGGTCGGGGCCGGTGGCGGCCGGGCCCTCGGGGGGCGGGGGCGTCGCGGCAGGCGCGGGGCTCGGCGCCCCGGGCCTGCGGCCCACCCAGTGGCTTCCCTGCTCGAACACCGTCGGCGGGAGCGGCACCAGGCGGCGCGGCCCGTGGTGGAGCCCGTTCCACGGCACGTCCACCCCGCACACCCACAGCTCGGCGAGGCGCTCCAGGTCCCCGTCCGCGACGAGCCCGTCCAAGAACTCCTCGCCCCGCGCGCCGGCGAGCACCGTGCCCAGCGGGCCCGCGCCCTCCTCGGCGTTGCCGAGGTGGACCGGCGTGGCCGGTACCGCCGGCTCCGGGGGCGGGTTCCCGGCCCCGGAGCCGCGCGCCAGATGCTCCGCCAGCGCGTGGATCAGCTCGTCCAGGGAGCGCGCCACCACGGCGAGCCGCTCGGGCTGTGGCTCACGGCCCAGCTGGGAGGTGTAGGCGACGTCCGCCAGGCGCACCGAGTTGTCGCGGTCGAGGAAGTCGTGCAGCCGCTGTACGGCCGTGCGCAGCCGCTCGGGGGTCCTGGCGGACACCACCACCAGCTGGGCTCCGGTGTCCTGGGCGCCCTGGACGTCGTGGGCGACGGGTTCGGCCGGCGGCGGGGCCTCGACAACCAGGCTGACGTGGCTGCCGCCCGCGGCCACCGAGTTGATAAGGGCGCGGCGGGGTGCCGGGGCGCCGTCGGCTCGGTCCGTGCCGCCCGGCTCCCAGGCCGTCAGGCGGTCGGTCAGGCTCAGCGCCGTGCCGTCGAAGTCCAGGTTGGGGTTGGGGGAGCCCGCTTCCACCAGGGGCGTGAGCTGCTGGTGGCGCAGTTGCAGGACGACTTTGGTCAGCTGGGCGATGCCGGACGCGGCCTCCGGGTGCCCGAGGTTCGACTTCACGGTGCCGAGCGCCACGGGCTCGGTCACGCCGCCGAACACCTCCCGCAGTGCGCGGAACTCGACCTCGTCGGAGAGGGTCGTCCCGTTAGCCGCGGCCTCGACGTACCCGATGGACTCCGGCCCCACGCCGGCCTGCTCCAGGGCCCGGCGCATGACGTTCACCTGGGTCCGGTGGCTCGGCATCATGAAACCGTTGGACCGGCCGCCGTGCAGGGAGGACGTGCCCTTGATGACGGCGTGGATCCGGTCGCCGTCGCGTACCGCCACGTCCAGCGGCTTGAGCAGCACGGCGCCCACGGCCTCGGCCGGGAGGTAGCCGTCCCCGTCGCGGAAGCTGCGGCTGCCCGGGTGGCTGCCGAGCAGCTGCAACTCCGCCAGCGCCAGGTACTTGTCCGGGTGGACGGTGAGGTTGATGCCCCCGGCGACGGCGAGTTCGGTCTCACCGCCGCGCAGGTCGGCACAGGCGAGGTGGATGGCCATGGCCGACGACGCGCACATGCTGTCCACGGCGAGGCTGGGCCCCTCCAGCCCGAAGAAGTGCGAGACGCGGTTCGCGATCATGTTGTACGAGGCCGCGGAGGTGAGGGCCGCGAGGGCCTGGTCCGACTCCTCCGCCCGGTACAGCTGGTAGGCCGCGCCGACATAGACACCGACGCGCCGCCCGTAGCGCCGCTCCAGGGCCTCCTGGGTCGTGCCGCTCTGCTCCAGCAGGTGCCACACGGTCTCCAGGAACAGCCGCTGCTGCGGATCCATGGCCGCCGCCTCCCGCGGCGAGACACCGAAGAGCAGCGGGTCGAACCGGTCGATCCCGTCGAGGAAACCGCCCCACCGGCCCGGCCGCGTGCCGTCCGCGTCATGCGGAGCGGTGCCGTAGGCGGTCTCGGGGTCCCAGCGGTCGGCCGGGACCTCGGTGACACAGTCCTTGCCCCCGCGGAGGTTCGCCCACAGCGCGTCGAGATCCTCGGCCTGCGGATAGCGCCCGCTCAGGCCGATGACCGCGATGTCCCGGCCGCGGCCGGTCCGGGGCGCCGCGGAAGCCGCGGTGCGGCCGGGGGCGGGGGGCCGGGTCTCCGCGGGTCCTTCCCCGGCAGCCGCGAGGGGCGGCACGGGGGCCGCCGGGGTCGGCGGTGCGGGCCGGGTGGCGGGCGGGGGCTCGGCGGGCTCGCCGACCAGCGTGCGCAGCGCACGCGGGTGCTCGGTGGCGAAGTGCCGCGCCAGCTCTCGGACCGTCTCCACCTCGAAGAGAAGCGTCCGGGACAGCGGGCCGAAGGACTCCTCCAGCCGGGAGATGACGTTCACCGCGATGACGGAGTCCATGCCGTACCGCTCCAGCGGCGCGTCGACGGCGAGGCGCTCGGGGCCGAGCTTGAGGGACGACGCCAGAAGACGCCGCAGATAGCCGACCGCTCTGTCCTCCAGTGCGCGGGCCGCGGCGCCGTCGGGCTCGCCGACCGCGCCGGCTCCCGTGGCCGTCTCGGCGACCGGGTCGGGGGTGGGTGCGGCGACCGGGTCGGGGGTGGGTGCGGGGCGGTCCGTGAGCAGCGGCAGCAACCTTTCGCGCCTGCCCACGAGGACGAGCAGCCTGGCGTCGGTCAGTCCGTTCTCCGCCGGGGCCAGGGCGCACCGCAGCGCCGTCAGCCCGCGGACGGTGTCCAGGGGTGCCAGGCCGACGCTGCGCAGGTTGTCCCTGACGGCACCGCCCCCCATGCCGCCCTCGTCCCACAGCGGCCAGTTGACGGAGACGGTCCGCCCGCTGCGCAGACCGGCGTCGGCGAGCCGGTCGCGGTAGGCCGCGTAGGCGTCCATGAACGCGTTGCCCGCGGCGTAGTCGGCCTGCCCGGCATTGCCGAAGGCCCCGGCGATCGACGAGAAGCACACGAAGAGGTCAAGGTGGTGGTCCTGGGTCAGCTCGTCGAGGTTGACCAGCCCGGCGACCTTGGGTGCCAGGACGCGCGCCACGTCCTCGGTGCTCTTGCGCAGGAGGAAGTTGTCGTCGATCACCCCCGCGCCGTGCAGGATGCCCGTCAGCGGCCCGTGGTTGTCCGCCACATGGGCCAGCAGGTGGCGGACCGCGTCCCGGTCGGCCACGTCAGCGCGCTGGTAGTCCACCGTCAGCCCTGCCGCGCGCAGGGCCCGCAACGAGTCGCGACGCTCCGCGGTCAGCGGCGACCGTCCGGTGAGCACCACGGTGGCGTGGCCGACCGACGCGGCGATCTCCCGCGCCACGATCAGGCCGAGCCCCCCGGCGCCACCGGTGATGAGGTAGACACCGTCCTCCTGCCAGGGCGCGGCCGCGGGGCGGGCGGAGCCGATCTCCGCGGGCCGTGCGACGAGCCGCCGGCCGTCGCGATGGCGCACCTCCGGTTCGGGGTCGGACACCGCCTCGTCCACCAGTCGGGCGGCGACGGTGGCGGGTGTCGCCCCGTCGAGGCACTCGACGTACTGGGTGCGCAGCAGCGGGTTCTCCTGGTGGGCCGTCTTCAGCAGGCCCGACAGCCCGCCGAAGCAGGCGAGGCGCTCCCGTTCGGCGTCCGCGCCGGCGGCGCCGACCAGAACGGCCTGGAGCAGCACCGGCCGTCGCGGCCCGTCCCGCAGAATCCCTTGGGCCAGTGTGAACACGCGCTCCGCGACCTGGGCGTACTGGTGGTCCAGCGGGCCGTCCGCGGGTGACAGGAACTGGCAGGCGGTGTCGGCGGGCAGGGCAGTCCGAAGGGCTTCGCGCTCCCTTTCCTCGAGCTCGCCGATCACCAGGACGTGGTGCGCGGAGAAGGTCTCCGTGACGGGCGGCACGGGCCCACCGGTTACCGCGGTGTCCCGCACTACCCACTCGGGGCGCAGCAGCACCATCTCGTCCCGCTCCGCGGCGCCCTCGTCCGGCCGGTGCGGCGCCGGGGTCGGGGTCGGGGCCGGGGCCGGGGCGGCGGGTGCGGGAGCGGGCAGCCCGTGCACCGCGCCGCCGGGTTCCAGGTCGTACCAGCACCGCTCGCGGGCGAAGGGGTATCCGGGCAGGCTGACGCGCCGCGCGGGCGGGGACGAGGGGTGAAGGTCCTCCCACGTCACCGCGGCTCCCTCGGCCCACAGACGCAGGAGTTCGCCGGGCGCGCCGTGCTCGGTCCACTCCGCCCGGGCCGCCCGCAGCGCGTCCGGATCCGTCCCGGCGGGCTTCTCCCGGCCGGTGCGGGCGGTGCCCCGCACCCACGCGCCCGGCCGCCGCGGCTCGGCGGTGAACGCCTCCAACTGTGCCCGGGCGGCGGCCGTCGAGGTCGCGGCGAAGGCCAGTCGCTCTTCCAGTGCCATGCGACCCGTCTGGAGGGTCCACGCCACATCGGGAAGAGCGTCGTCGGTCAGCTCCGCCAGCCGTGTGTGCAGCCGCCGGGCCTGCTCCACGAGCTGGGTCTCCGTCCGCGCGGAGAGCACCAGCAGCGCGGGCCGGCCGACCGTGTCGGACGGCCTCGGGCCGGCGTCCTGCGGCTCGTACTCGGAGATGACGACGTGGGCGTTGGAGCCGCCCGCGCCGAAGCCGGACACGCCCGCGATCCGTGGGAGGGTCCGGCGCTCCCCGTCGATCTCCAGCGTCGGCCGGTGCCACGGCTCCAGTCGCCGCTGGACCCGCAGCGGAGTGCCGCCGAAGTCGATATGCGGGTTGAGCGTGTCGGCATGGAGGCTGGGCACCAGCTCTCCGTGCCGCATCTGGAGCAGCACCTTGGTGAGCCCGGCGATGCCGGCCGCACTCTCGCAGTGCCCGATGTTCGACTTGACGGAGCCGATCGCCAGTTGGTCCGGCAGTGCGCCCTGGGCCTGGAACGCCTTGGTCAGGCCGGCGATTTCCAGCGGGTCGCCCAGGGCCGTGCCGGTGCCGTGCGCCTCGAGGTAGCCGAGCGCGCGCGGGTCGGTGCCCGCAGCGGCGAGCGCCTGCGCGATGACCTCGCCCTGCGCCGCCGGGGACGGCACCGAGTAGCCCGAGGTCCGGCCGCCGTGGTTGAGCGCCGTTCCCTTGATCACCCCGTAGATGTGGTCCCGGTCGGCGACGGCCCGCTCCAGGGGCTTGAGCAGCACCGCGCCGACGCCCTCGCCGGGTACGTAGCCGTCACCGCCTTCGCCGAAGCTGCGGCAGCGGCCGTCGCTGGAGAGGAACCGGCGCTGGCTCAGCATGAGGAACTTGTTCGGGTGGGAGTGGAGGTTCACCCCTCCGGCGAGTGCCGTGTCGCACTGGCCGCTCCTGATGGCCTCACAGGCCAGGTGGATGGCGGTCAGGGAGGACGAGCACATGGTGTCCACGGCGATGCTCGGCCCGTGGAAGTCGTAGAAGTACGACACCCGGTTGGCGACCGTGGAGGCGCTGCCGGACAGCGCCACCGGCAGGCCGCGATCCTGCGCCTGCGCGCCATGGAGCTGGTACTCCTGGTACATCACTCCGACGAAGACACCCGTCCCGCGCGTTGGCGAACCGGCGTATCCGGCGTCTTCGAGCGTGTGGTGGGCGCACTGGAGGAAGAGGCGCTCCTGCGGGTCGAGGAGCTCGGCCTCGTGCAACGAGATCTGGAAGAACAGCGGGTCGAACCGGTCGATCTCGTCGAGGAACCCGCCCCACCTGCCCGACGAGGAGCCACCGGCGTCGGCGTACCGGCGGTGGTCCCAGCGCTGGGCGGGCACCTCCCGGATGCAGTCGCGGCCGGCCCGGAGATTCCGCCAGAAGGTGTCCAGGTCCGGCGACTCGGGGTAGCGCCCGCCGAGGCCGATGATCGCGATGTCGGTTCCGGCGTACGGGGGCGCCGCGGCCCGGTCCGCCATCCGCACGGTCCGGTCCGTGGCCCGCGGGGCGTCCGCCAGCGCGCGGGTGTTCAGCCCGGTCAGCTCCACGCACACCCGGCCGTCCGCGTCGAACACGGTGATGTCCAGCCGCGCGGCCGCGGCGTCGGGGGCGCTGCCCGGCTGGTGGCGTATCCAGGCGTACGCCGTCGCGCCGGTCGCGGCGGCCGCCGTGAGGTGGCTCAGGGCGAACGGCAGGGCGGGGCGGACGGGCTGTCCGCCGAGCCGCCCGGCCGGCAACCGCACACCGAGGGTGGCCTGGAGGGCACCGTCCACGATGCTCGGGTGCAGGAGGCAGTCCCCCACCGCCTCCGCCGACGTGGGCAGGCGCAGCTCGGCCAGCGCCTGTGGCCGCCCCGTCTCGTCCGTGGCCAGGCGCAGCTCCACGAGGGACCGCTGCGCGGGGCCGTAGTCCATGCCCATGCCGGCGTACAGCTCGTAGACGGCGGCCGCGGAGAGCGTCCGCCCGGCGCAGGCCGCGCGCAGTTCGTCCAGGCGGGGCAGGCTCCGCTCCGCGGTCTCCGGCAGGCCGGCGCGGCCCTGGCCGCACAGCGTGGGCTCGCCGTCGTCGCCCACGCAGTGGATCGTGTACTCCCAGCGCGGTCCGGGCAGCGTCCGTACGCTCACGCTGAGCTCCAGACCGTCCGGGCCGCAGACTGCCGGTCGCAGCCACACCACGTCGTCCAGGCGGACGCTGCCCGCGGGCCCGTCGCCCAGGGCCTGTGCCACCGCCGCGCGTGCCATCTCCAGCTGTGCGACCGCGGGCAGTACGCGCGAACCGCGCACCTGGTGGTCTCGGAGGAACGGCTCGTCGCCGTGGAAACGCGTCCGGTACGTGATGCCGTCGGTGTCCGGCACGGCGCGGTGCAGCATGGAGTGCGGGCGCGGCTCCGCCCGGGGGGCTCGGGTCGCGGAGCGGTTTGGGGCCGCCTCCGGTTCGCGCTGGGCGCCGACGAGGTATTCCGCGACCGCCCTTACGGTCCGGTGTGCGGAGAAGACGGCGGGGGTGAGCTCGTGCCCGTAGCGGTCGTTCAGCCGGGCGGCGAGGTGGGCGAGGCTGGTCCGGTCGAACCCGAACTCCCCGAACTCGGCGTCCGGGTCCACCTCCTGGGCCGGCACGTTCAGCAACGCGGAGATCTCGTCGACCAGCGCGGCCCGGGTCGCCTGTGCCGAGGGGTGTTCCGCGGGCTGCTCCGAGGGATGTGCCGCGGGCTGTGCCGCGAGCCGCTCGTCGAGCGAGGCGGCCACATCGGCGATCGACTTGTACTCGAACATGATGGTCGGCGAAAGCGACAGTGACAGCCGGTCCTCCAGGTCGGGCACCAGGGACACCATGTCCGCGGAGGCCAGGCCCAACTCGTAGAAGCCGCCCTCGACATCGACGTGCGCCGCGGGGACCTCCAGACGCGCCGCGACCAGCTCCCGCAGCACGGCCACCACGTCCCGGCCCCCAGTGGCCGGGCCGGGTCGAGCTCCGCTCCCGGCTGCCGCGGCCGCTGCGGCCGCCGGTGAAGCGGCGCCCGGGGACGCTCCGTTCGTGGCGGGCCCGCCGCGGACGTCGAGGTCCGACACGGCCCGGACCCGCTTGGCCACGAGCCGGCCGACCTCGGCGACCTTGGCCCCGTTCGCGTCGTAGAACTCAACCGCCAGCCGGATGAGCTCGTCGTCCCTGCGCGGCGACGTGGCCGGGACCCTGGCGAAGCAGCGTCTGCCCAGCGGCGCCACCGCCCGGAACGACTCGAACACGAGCGGCAGATAGAGCCCTTCGCCCGGCTCCCCCTCGTACAGCATGTGGCTGCCCACGCTGCCCCCGAGCAGACCTGCCTCGAACAGCGCGGGGTGGAAGAGGAAACCGTCCGCGCCGCCGTCGTGTGCCGGATCGAGTTCCAGCTCCACAACCCAGTCCTCGGCGCGGCGGTGGACGACGCCGTCGATCTTCATCAGGCCGGAGTGGACCAGGTCGCGTTGGCGGAGCCAGGTATAGATGTCGGCGAGCGGGGTGATCCGGTCCCCGCCCCGGACGGGTAACGACAGCCGGTCCGTGAAGGCGGGCGGGGCGTGTCGGTGGGCCGTCACCACCGCGTGCAGGACCTCCGTGGTGTCCTGGCCGCGTCGGCTGCGGACTTCGACCCGGCAGCCGCCCGCGGGCGCGGGGCGCCCCTCCACGGTGGTCAGGATCTGCTCGCCCGGGGCGGCGACGAGCGGCGCGAGGATGGTGAAGTTCCGCAGTTCGACGTCCGCCATGGCGTGGCCGTGCCGGGCGAGGACCTGTAACACCAGGTCGACGTAGCCGACGCCGGGCAGAAGATGACGCCCGTGCACCAGGTGCCCGCGTAACAGGGGGTTGTCGGCGGTTACCGTGAAGGTCTCGTTGAACGTCGGCGACTCGGCCATCGATTTCCGTCCCAGTGAGTCGGTATCCATCGCAGAACAGCGTCGAACCGGCGGTGGAGCCCGGCCCGGGGTCCAGCCCACAGAAAAGTTCCGGGGCTCAAGGAAAACCTGGGTTTGAGATTCGTGAGTCAGCGCAAACGGATTCGCAACGCCAATCGGCCGCCCTGTCGAGGGCGCAAAGAATTACCATACGACCGAATCGCGGGATTACGCCCGGAGAAGGGTGTCGTAAAGTCCTGGCCGGACAGACTTACCCCATGGCGCGCCGACCGTGAAATGGCGAGGAACAGCCTCGTTGTATACACAGAGAATCACTGCATGTATGCATCTTTCCCCCGTGATTCCGGCCACAGTGTGACCTCAAGCCCCGTGGTCGCAACGTACCCCGAAAACGAACTCAGTTGTTCGCTCCTGCGACTGAACGCAACGCTACCCAGGCCGACAGCGCGAGGCAATGAGCACAGTGTGATCACCCACTCGATTCGGAGAGCGGAGCGTGACTTCGGATTCGCCCTTTTCGGTCAAGCGCAGCAACAAAGGGCGGAAGCTCGGAATTCCTCGAACCCGTCGCGAGAGACGGACGACCTCGCTTATGGTGCTCGTGTCGCACCCGGCCGGTGAGCGCGTAATCGCGCGACCCGGCCCACTCCGGCCGCATCGATATCGCCGTGCATCCCCACGCGCACGGGCACTCACGACACGGAGCCGGCACCAGTCACCTCTCAGCAGTCCGCTCGTCCGCCGGGCCCGGCGCAGCACGGCCACTTCGCCCCATGACAGAACTGGAGCAGCACGTGCGGATCGAAGGAAGTGTCGCCCTGGTCACCGGCGGAGGGTCCGGCCTGGGCCTGGCGTCGGTACGTGAACTGCGCGACCGCGGCGCGTCCGTGGTGATCCTCGGCCGGTCCTCGCGGGGCAAGGAAGTCGCGGAGGAGCTGGGTGAGCGCGTCCACTTCTCCCCCGGCGACGTGACGAGCGAGGAAGCGGTCACCGCCGCGGTCGAACTGGCCGCGAGCCTGGGCACCCTGCGCATCGCGGTGAACTGCGCGGGAATCGGCAACGCCTTCAAGACCATCGGCAAGAACGGCCCGTTCCCTCTGGACGCCTTCAGCAAGGTCGTCCAGGTCAACCTCATCGGCAGCTTCAACGTCATCCGCCTCGCCGTGGCCCGGATGAGCCAGGCCGAGGACGACGGCACCGAGCGCGGTGTCGTCATCAACACCGCCTCGATCGCCGCGTTCGACGGCCAGATCGGACAGGCCGCCTACGCGGCGTCCAAGGCCGGCATCGTGGGCATGACCCTGCCGATCGCCCGGGATCTCGCGCCGTCCAGGATCCGGGTGGTCACCATCGCACCAGGGCTGTTCCACACCCCCATGTTCGATGTCTTCCCCGACTCCGCGGTCGAGGCCCTCGGCCGCCAAGTGCCGCATCCGGCCCGGCTCGGCGACCCCTCGGAATACGCCTCGCTCGTCGCGCACGTCGTGGAGAACCCGATGCTCAACGGCGAGACGATCCGGCTCGACGGCGCCCTGAGGATGGCACCGAGGTGACCGGAGCACGGCGCCCGCGCGCGGCCGGAACGCGGCGACGCCGTGTGTGCCCGCCCGGCTTTCCGTACCGATCCGGCCGGTTGCCCGATCCACCTGTTCTGGCTTCTTCGCATCAAGGAGGCAAGGAAAGCCCATGTCCGACGAGCTCTCGTCCCGCCGTCTACCGTCGTTGACGAGCCTGCGTTTCGTCTTGGCCATCCCCGTCATCTGGTACCACGTCAGCTACGTTTCAGGGATCTTCGACGGTTCCCTGCACAAGTCGCTCGCCATCGGTGCGCCCTTCGCCGCCGGGGCGGTGAGCGGCTTCTTCGTCCTCTCCGGATTCGTGGTGACCTGGGTGTACAGACCCGGCGACCGGGCCCGCACGTTCTGGCGGCGCCGGTGCTGGAAGATCCTCCCCAATCATCTGCTCGCCTGGACGGCGACCCTGGTGCTCTTCGCCGTCGCCACCGCCGAGATGCCCATGCCGGCGCCGCCCGGGGACGGGACGGGAGCCGCGCTCACCAACCTGTTCCTGGTCCAGGACTGGATACCCGACTACCACCTGTATTCGGGCTTCAACACACCGGCGTGGTCGATCTCCTGCGAGGTGTTCTTCTACGCGCTCTTCCCCGCGCTCATCCTCGTGGCGCGCAGGATCCCCACGCGGCGGCTGCGGTCGGTGTGGGCGGCGCTGGCCGGGATGATCGTCCTGATGCCGCTGGTGTCCTCCGCGATCCCCGGAACGGAGCTCTACGTCTGGCTGCCCATCAACGAACGCAGCCTGTGGTTCGCCTATGTCTTCCCGCCCGTCCGGCTGCTGGAGTTCATGCTCGGCATCGTCACCGCCCGCCTGATCCAGACCAGTTCCTGGCCCCACATCCGCCGCCGGTACCTCGGTATCGCCATGTTCCTGTTCTTCGCCGCCCTGCCCTCGCTGCCCCCGCAGTACGCGATGGGCTCGGCGACGGCGCCCGCCCTCGCGGTGATCATCGCGCGGCTGGCCCTGGCCGACCTGGAGGGCCGCTCACGACGCCTGCACCGCCCGGCCCTGCTCACCCTGGGCGAGTCCTCCTACGCCCTCTACATCACCCACGCCCCGCTGATGATGGCCGCCCGCTATCTGATCGGACCCGACCCCGACCTGGCGCCCGGGGTGGGCTTCGCGTGGGTTCTCGGAGTGATCGCCCTCGCGTTTCTCGTGTCCCTGGTCGTCTACCGGTACTTCGAACTCCCGCTGCTGCGCCGCTGGTCCGGCAGCCGCCGAACCCCGCCCCCGCTCCAGCCCGCCCCGGCCCCCACTCCCGCTTCCTCGGCGTAGCCGGCCGGCCCGGGGCGCGCCGTGCGGGCTCACACCCGGCGGGGGCGGTTCACTCGGTGAGCGAGGGAAGGTCGAAGGTGCCGTCGATCGTCAGGCCGCCGTCGACCGGCAGCACCGCTCCGTTCACAAAGCCGGCACCGGGCGAGAGCAGAAAGCCGATGGCCGCGGCGATCTCCTCCGGCTCGGCCAGCCGGCGCAGCGGGGTGCGCGCCACCAGGGTGTCCCGGTCCAGGGTGCCGGCCTCCAGGCCCGAGCGGACCATCTCGGTGTTGACATAACCCGGCGCGACGGCGTTGGCCCGCACCCCGTACGGCCCCCATTCGGCGGCCAGCGTCCGTGTCAGCCCGACGATGCCGCTCTTGGCGGCGGAGTAGGCGACCCGGCGCGGTATGCCGAAGGACGACCCCACGCGATGGTCACCACGGAGCCGTGGGTGTCCTTCAGCCAGGGGAACGCGGCACGGGCCAGCAGGAAGGTGCCGGTGAGGTGGATGTCGAGGTGCCGTTGCCAGGAGCCGAGGTCCAGTTCGGCCGCCGGGCGCCGCACCAGGTTCCCGGCGCCCGCGACCACGCCGTCGATCCGGCCGCCCGCCTCGGCCGCGCGTGCCACGGCCGAGGCGACCGCGCTCTCGTCGGACACGTCGCACGCCAGCCCGAGGTGGCCGCCGGACACCGGATGTTCGGCGTCGAGCACGGCGGCCACCGTCTCGGCGCCGGGGCCGTTGAGATCGAGTACGACGACGCGCCAGCCGTGGCCGGCGAGGTGTTCGGCGGTGGCGGCTCCGATGCCCTGTGCCCCTCCGGAGATCACTGCGGTGGGTGTGGCGGACATGCTGCCTTCCTTTCAGGTGTCCGGTTGTCTGTCGGGCGATGTGTCCAGCGGCGGGGCGACTGGGCGCCGCCACGCCGCGTCGGCGATGTCCGACGCGGCGTGGCGGTACGGCCGACTGTTACTCGGACACGCCTGCCAGGCGGGCGACACGCGCCGCGAGGGCGCGTGCGGACAGCCCGTACTTCTCCAGGAGGTAGTCGTTGGAGCCGGTCTCGACCCAGGTGTCCTCCAGCGCGATGCGGTGCACCGGCAGGGGACGCGGCCCGGCCGAGGTGATCTCGGCGACCATGCCGCCGAGTCCGCCGTAGGTGGAGTGTTCCTCGACGGTGACGACGAACGGCTGGTCCGCGCACAGCTCGATCAGGCGCCGGTCGTCGAACGGCTTGATCGTCGGGGCGTGCACAACGCGCAGGTCGAGCCCGTCCGCGGCCAGCCGTTCGGCGGCCTCCAGGGTGCGGGCCGTCTGCGCGCCGGTCGAAACCAGCGCGCCGTCCGGCCCGTCGCGCAGCACGCGCAGGGTTCCGACCGCGACCTCTCCGGGCGGCAGGTCGGGGCCGGCGTCGCGGGCGAGCCGGAGATAGACCGGGCCCTCGTGTTCGTGTGCCCAGCGGGTGAACACCTCGCATTCGGTGGCATCGCCCGGCGCCAGCACGGTCATGCGGGGCATCGCCCGCATCACGGCGAGGTCGGCGTGGTCGTGGTGTGATTTGCCGGCCATGCCGAAGCACACCCCGGTGTATGCCGCCGCGATCTTGACATTGGCGTCGGTCTGCGCGACGAGCATCCGGATCGGGTCCACGGCGCGGTGGGAGATGAACACCCCGAAGGAGGACAGCCACGGCACCAGTCCGGTGGTCGCCAGCCCCACGGCGACGCCGACCAGGTTCTGCTCGGCGATGCCCATCTGGAGGAACCGCTCCGGGTGCGCCTGGGCGAAGGCGTCGGCCTTGGTGCTGGTGGCCAGATCGCCGTCGAGCACCACGGTCCTGGGGTCCTCGTCGCCGAGCGCGACCAGGGTGGCGCCCCATGTCCCACGCATCGATGTCGTCGGGGTGGTCATCCGGATTCCGCACCCAACTCGGCGGGCGCCGCCGCGAGTTGCTCGTCATTCGGCGCACCGGTGTGCCACTTGATGGTCATCTCCGCGAAGGAGACGCCGCGGCCCTTGCGGGTGGTGGCGAGGATCATCGTGGGCCGGTCGATGGCTTCGGCCTGCCTGGCCTCGGCGAACGCGGCCCGGATCGCGGCGATGTCGTTGCCGTCGATCTCCAGCACCCGCCAGCCGAGGCCGGTGAAGGTGGCGCGCAGGTCGACGCCCGCCCACGGGTCACGCCGGTCACCGCGGTCGTCGGCGCCGCGCGGCCGGCCGTACTGCTGGAGGCCGTTGTGGTCGAGGACCACGACCAGGTGGCCGAGCCGGTAGCGGGGGGCCACATGCACCGCCTCCCAGGTCATGCCCTCCTGGAGCTCCCCGTCTCCGAGCAGCACATACGTACGTGAGTCCGGGGCCGAGGCGAAGCCGCCCAGCCGCGCGCCCAGCGCCATGCCCACACCGGCGGACAGGCCCTGGCCGAGCGATCCGGTCGACATCTCGACCCCGGGCAGCCTGGTCATGTCCGGGTGCATCTGGAGCCGTGAACCGCCCTTGTCGAAGTCGGCGAGTTCGGCGATGTCGAAGTAGCCCCGCATCGCGAGGACGGCGTAGAGGCCGAGTGCGCAGTGCCCCTTGGAGAGGATGAAACGGTCCCGCTCCGGCGCGTCGGGCCGGGCCGGGTCGATCCGCAGCTCGTCGAAGTAGAGGGTCACCAGCAGGTCGGCGGCGGACAGGGAGCCGCCGACGTGGCCGGCTCCGGCCTGGTGAGCGGTGCGCAGGATGAGCTCTCGGGCCCGGGTGGCCAGGTGGCCGAGTTGCTCGTCGGTCGGGCGCTGCCGGTCGGTCGGCGGCGCCGTACGGGAGGCGACGGTCATGGTTGCTCGCATGGTCCTTTCCGGCGTACGACCGCCGATCAGAGCTTGATGATGAAGGTCTTGCTCTGGGTGCAGGCGTCCAGCGCCGCCACCCCCTTCTCCCGTCCGTAGCCGGATCCGACGAGGGTGGGTGCGTAGTACGCGCCGGAGCCGAGCTCCGGGTCGGCCGGGGCCGTGCCGCCGACCAGGACCTCGCCCGAGGTGAGGGTGTCGATGAAGTCGGCGACCCTGGCCTGCTGTTTCCTCGACACCAGGGGCCCCAGGTCGGGATCGGTGGCACCGGGGCCGATGCGCACCGCGGAGAAGGCCGCGGTCAGCCGCGCCACCATCTCGGTGTGCGCGTCGCGGTGCACGATCAGCCGGGATCCGGCCGAGCAGGTCTGACCGGCGTTCTGGAGGATCCCCTTGGTGACGGCCTCGGCGGCGGCTTCGAGGTCGGCGTCGGGGAAGACCACATGCGCGGACTTGCCGCCCAGTTCGAGCGTGGTGGGCACGACCCGGTCGGCGGCGGCGTGCGCGACCCGGGCGCCGACGGCCGTCGAGCCGACGAAGCCGATCTGGCGTATGTCCGGATGGGCGGTGAGCGCGGCCCCCGCCTCGGCGCCGATGCCGGGCACGACGTTGACCACCCCGTCGGGGATGCCGGCCGCCACCGCCAGTTCCGCCAGCCGTACGGAGGTGCGCGGAGTCTCGTCGGCCGGTTTGACCACCCCGCAGTTGCCGGTGGCGATGGCCGGTGCGACCCCTCGGGCGAACAGCTGCATGGGGTAGTTCCAGGCGACGATGTGTCCGGTGACACCGAACGGTTCGCGCGTGGTGTACGCCTGGATATCGGGTCGCACCGGAATGGTGTCGCCGTAGTAGGTGTCGATGGCGTGGCCGTAGAACTGGAAGTAGCGGGCGCAGACGGCCGCGTCGGCACGGGCCTGGCCGATCGGCTTGCCGGTGTCCTCGCTCTCCAGCCGGGCCAGGTTCTCGGAGTCCGCGGTGATGGCGTCGGCGAGGCGGGTGAGGGCGACGGCGCGGTCGGCGACCGGTGTGGCGTACCAGTCGGCCTGGGCGGCCCGGGCCGACTCGACGGCCAGGTCGATCTCGCGCCGGCCGGAGCGGATCACGGTGCCGAGCGAACGGCCGTCGGCCGGGTCGATGTTGTCGTAGGTCTCGGCGCCGTCGATGTGCTTGCCGCCGATGAACGCGGGCGTGTGCATGGAGGGGTCCTTCGGCTGTGGTGGTTCTGTGGTCAGGCCGCGTCGGCCTCGGAGTACAGGTCCCGGTCCCGGGTCTCCGGTGTGCGCAGGGTGACGGCCAGGCTGACCGCGACGGTGGCGATCATCAGCACCGCCACCGGGATCCAGCTGCCGCTCGCCCAGGTGATCAGGGCCGAGCAGACCAGCGGCCCGGCACCGCCGACCATGGAGGCCAGCTCGCGCCCCATGGTGACCCCGGCGTAGCGATAGCGGCTGCCGAAGATCTCCGGCAGAAACGCCGCCTGGGCGCTCACCGAGCCCTCGGCCGCGAAGATGAAGCCCAGGATGATCACTATCGTGATCAGCACGGGGCTCCCGGTGTTCAGCATCGCGAAGGCCGAAACCGGAAGGATCATCATCCCCAGGGCCGCGATCGTGTACACGGGCCTCCGGCCGAGCCGATCCGACAGCCGGCCGAAGAACACCGCCGCGCCCATTCCGCAGACCACGCCGATCAGCAGCGCGGGGGTGAACACGGCCTTGTCCACGTCGACGTTCGACACCAGATAGCTGCCCATGAACACCTGGTAGGTGTACGAGTTGAGGCTGACCCCGGCCACCATCAGAAAGACCCGCAGCACGTTCCGGCGGCTGTTGGTCCACACGTCCTTGATCGGCGAGGGCCGTGGGTCCGCCGCGTCCTCCTTGGCCTTCTCCTTCGCGGTTTCGGTGAAGACATGGGAGTCCTGGAGCTTGCGCCGCAGCAGGTACGCCATGGCCGTGACGACGATGGAGCTGAGGAACACCAGCCGCCAGCCGTAACTCAGCATCGCGTCCTCGGGCAGTTGCTGGACCGCGAGCCACACCACGGCGCCCAGCGCGGTGCCCCCCGAGGCCCCGACCCACACCAGCGAGGCGGTGTAGCCGCGTCTGCCGGGCGGCGCCGCCTCGGTCAACAGCACGGTGCCACCGGCCATTTCGGCACCGGCTCCGAAGCCCTGGAGACAGCGCAGCAGAACCAGCAGCAGGGGCGCGAAGAACCCGATGGTCTCGTACGTCGGCAGCAGGCCGATCAGGAAGGTGGCGATGCCCATCAGATACAGCGTGGTGACCAGCACCCACTTGCGGCCGAGCCGGTCCCCGAAGCGGGAGAAGAACAGGCCGCCCAGCGGCCGGGCGAGAAAGCCGACGGCATACGCCCCGAAGCTGCCGAGGTAGCCCACGGCCGGGCTCAGGTCGGGGAAGAACACCGAGTTGAAGACCAGCGCGGACGCGGTCCCGTAGATCACGAAGTCGTACTGCTCGAGGGCGGTGCCCACCAGGCCGCCCCAGCGGGCGCGGCGCAGATTGGCGCGGTCTTCGGTGGCGGAGGAGGGTGCGGTTGCGGCGCCTGTGGTGGCGCCCGGTGCCGAGGGGGAGGACATGGCTTCTCCTTGCTTCTTCATCGAAGCGGCGGCTCGTTGAGGTGACCGGTGGCGGTCACCGGTTCGGGGACGGAGCGGCGCAGGACTCCGCGTGGTCGAATCGGGTCGGCAGCTCGACGGACCGGGCCGCCTCGCCGGCCAGGGCTTCCAGCAGCAGATCGGCGCTGACGCGCCCGATCCGGGCGACGTCCCGGCGGATCGTCGCCAGCCGGGGCTGGAGGAAGGCCGCCATCGGCGCGTCGTCACAGGTGACGAGCGAGAGATCCCGGGGGACCTGGTACGGGAGCTCGGCGAGGGCCGAGAGCACGCCGACCAGGATCTGGTTGGAGCCCGCGATCAGCGCCGTCGGTCGGTCCTCGCCGCTCAGCAGCGCGTGGGTGGCCTTGGCCCCGTGTTCCTTGGCGAAGTCCCCGCTGTGGGCGTGGGCCGTGACACCCAGCTGTGCCGCGATCCGGTACAGCGCCTGCTCGCGCTCCCGGGAGGGGCGGGTGTTGGCCGAGCCGCTGACCAGGCCGATCGAACGGTGGCCGAGCTCGACGAGGTGCCGCACCGCGGCGGTCAGTCCGCCGGCGTGGTCGAAGCGGGCGGCGGAGGCGGCGGGCAGGTCGGGGATGTCACGGTCGATCAGCACGATGGGGACGCCGGCCTTGGAGAGCAGCTCGGCGGTTTCCTGGTTCTTCTCGTCGGTGACGGACACCAGCAGCCCGTCCACCCGGTGCTGGGCGAGCCGGCGCAGATGCTCGGCCTCCAGCTCGGGGTCGTGCAGAGAGCTCATCATGAACAGCGTGTAACCGCGTTCGCGCAGGCGGGTCTCGGCCGCGTGCGCGATCTCGGCGAGCAGCGGGTTGCGTATGTCGCTGATGACGAAGCCGATGGTCTTCGTCGCGCCGGTGCGGATGCTCTGCGCCGCCAGATCCGGGACGAAGCCCAGCTCGTCGATGGCCTTCAGCACCTTCCGGCGCATCTTCTCGCTGACGTCGGGATGCCCGGAGATGACGCGGGAGACGGAGGACACCGCCACTCCGGCGTACTCGGCGACCTCGCGGATCGCCACGCGGTGCGGCCGGCTGCCACGCATCCCGAAGCTGGGATCGGTCGGCATGTCACGCCCCCAGCTCGAGGCAGTGCCCGGCGATGTAGTCCTCGTCCAGCTCCCAGCCGAGGCCGGGGGCGTCGGAGAGCTGGAGCTTGCCGTCCACCAGCCGCCGCTCCGTGGCTATCAGATGCCACCAGAACGGATCCCGGTCGGGATGAAAACACTCGGCGTAGGTGCCGTGTGACTGGCTGGCCAGCAGATGGGCGGCGACCTGCGGCTCCTCGTGGTGTCCCATCTGCACGTCGTACGAGGTGGCGATGGCGGCGGCACGGCGCCATGCCGTCGGCCTCCCGGACCAGGAGGCGTCGAAGTTGCAGACATCGATGGCCCCGGCCTCCATCAGGTCCCGGCAGCCGCTGGCGCTGTACTCGCTCTGGCCCGCGGCGACCGGAATGCGGGTGCGCATACGGACGTCACGCAGCGAACGACGGTCGTTGTGCCAGCGCACCGGCTCCTCGAACCAGCGGATACCGAGATCCTCGACGCGCCAGGCGAACTCCAGCGCCTCGGCCACGGTGTAGCCCTGGTTGGCGTCCACCGTGATGACGAAGTCGTCGCCGGCCGCCTCCCGCGCGGCCGCGACCCGCTTGGCGTCGACCTCGGGCGAGGCGCCGCCGACCTTGAACTTCATACCGGCCAGCCCGCGGTCCTTGTAGAAGGCGATCTCGTCCTCGATGGCGCCCAGCGGTTCTCCGTAGTATCCGCCGATCGCCATCAGGGGGATCTCGCGGCGGTAGCCGCCCCACAGCCGGTGCAGCGGCATCCGCAGCGCCTTGCCGACGGCGTCCCATATCGCGGTGTCGACACCGGCCAGCGCCACCAGGCCGTGACGGCGGTCCCGCAGGATGTCATAGGTGACCGGATAGGCGAGGTCCCAGCAGCGTTCGGTGGCGAAGGCGTCCTCGCCGATCAGGCGCGGGGCGATCTCGCGCATGGTGATCGCGGCGATCTCGGCGAGGGCGCCGTCCTCGTCGCCCACATAGGCCTCGCCGACGATGCCCTCCTCGGTGCGCACCCGAGTGATCAGCGTCGCCCGATGGGTCATCCGGTAGAAGCCTACGGCAGGCGTCCGGCTCACACCCTGACGACCCGGTTCGAGGCGCAGCCCGGGGCGCGCTCGGCGCGGCTGTACGCGACGGCGCTCGGTGTGTACGAGGCGTATGTGAACGGCGAGCGGGCCGGCACCGCCGAACTCTCGCCAGGCGCCACCTCCTACGACCGCACCCTCTACGCCCAGGCCTCGGACGTCACGGCCGCCGTGCGGGCGGGCGGCAACCGGATCGAGATCGTCCTCTCGGACGGCTGGTGCCGGCTTCCTCGCCACCGGCGACCTGCTCCCCGTGCTCTGCGACACCGGCCACGCCGATACCGCCTACGACCTGCTCTTCCGGCGCACCGCACCGTCCTGGCTGTACATGCCCGACCGCGGCGCGACGACCATCTGGGAGGACTGGGAGGTCGCGCCCGTCCCGCAGGCGACGGCGCCACCGAGACCGCCACGGCAGGCAGGTTCCGTGCCACCCGCCGTCTAGGGCAGGCCTTCGGCGATCAGCGCTGCTGAGCGTGGACCGGGGAAGGTGGTGTCCTGCTCATGTACCAGCCGTCGCAGCGGGGCCCCATGAGGTCCGACGGCCAGCCCGCCGTCTCCACGGCGGCGTCGTAGACGGCGTCCCCGAACGCGACGATGGCCTGGTGCGGGTCGGCTGTCTGCCTGAGCGTGGCCCACGGCAGCAGAACCAGACCGGCATCAGGATTCCAGGCCGCTCCGTCGACCCCCCAGGACCGGCCCTCGAGGCCGTCCGGCTGAGGCCAGATGTAGGCGTACATGCTCACATCCGGCGCCTCGGGACTGCCGAAGGTGAATCCCACCGCCACATACTCCTCGAGCTGGGCGTTCTGCATGAACGCCGGAGCGTGGGCCGGCGGCGCGGTGGGCCGTGCGCGATGCCGCGTGGCGGAGAGGTCGAAGCCGCCCCACATCACTCCCACCCGGGGGCGGTGACCCTGGAACGGCGCCTGCCACTCCTCGAGCCCGCCGGCGGCGAGGTTCAGCGCGCTCCACATCAGCCGAGCGGCCTGGCGATCCCAGTGGCGTTCGACGCGATCGTCTCGGAAGGTCGTCGGGGCATCGGGAATCTCGCAGATCAGCGAGGAGCCCGGCCTGCGAATGCCGAGTTCGCTCACCGCGGTGCAGAACGATGTGTAGAACGCGGCCAGTGATTCGTCGAACAGCGGCACGGTCCGTGAGCCCGAGTCCGACTCGATGACCACGTCGCCGTCGAGGAGTCGGTAGTGCACGGTGAAGGTCACGTCCCGCATCCGCAGCGTCGGCGTCCTGAGCCCACGGGGCGTGACTTCGAGGACGATGTTCCCCCAGCCGACCTCGAACGGCTCGTCGAGTGTGTACTTGCCGCCGACCTGCACAAACCGGTTGACGTAGGCGACCATGGGAGCCAGGTCCTCGTAGACCAGCCTTGGCCACACGTGGAGAGACGTGCTCACGACGAACCTCCCAGCCTCTCGATGGGAACACCGGGCGCGCTTGGAAACACCGTGATGCCCTCTCCTCATTCTTGTACGCCGACCGCGTTTTCTCCTGCTCGCTCAGGCGGCGCCTCAGGGCTTCTGGCCGACCATGGTGGCGGGTCTGACGATCTGGTCGAAGTCCTCGGCGCTGATGTAGCCGGAGGCCAGCGCCGCGTCGCGCAGGGTGGTGGCCTCGTCGTCGGCCTTGTGGGCGATCGCCGAGGCCTTGTCGTAGCCGATCACCGGAGAGAGCGCGGTGACCAGCATGAGTGACCGGTCGACATAGCTGTCGATCCGGTCCCGGTTGAGTTCGGCGTCCTCGACGCAGTACTCCCGCATCTTGGTGCAGGCGTCGGCGAGGATCGTGGCCGCGTGCAGGAAGTTGTTGATGATGACCGGGCGCATGGCGTTGAGCTCGAAGTTGCCTTGTGAGCCGGCGAAAGCGATGGCGGAGTCCTCGGACAGCGCCTGGATGCAGACCATGACCATCGCCTCGCACTGGGTCGGATTGACCTTGCCCGGCATGATCGAGGAGCCGGGCTCGTTCGCCGGGAGGTCCAGTTCCGCCAGGCCGCAGCGGGGTCCGGAGGCCAGCCAGCGGATGTCGTTGGCAATCTTCATCAGCGGCACGGCAAGCGCCCTCAGCCCGGCGGAGGCGCCGACCACGGCGTCCAGACCGCCCTGGGCCGCGAACTTGTTCGCGGCCGTGGTGAACGGGAAGCCGGTCGCGGAGGCGATCTCGGCGGCGACCTGCTCGCCGAATCCGGGCGGGGCGTTGAGCCCGGTGCCGACCGCGGTGCCGCCCATGGCCAGCTCGTACAGTCCCTCGGCGGATCCGGTGACCCGGTCGATCGCCTGTTTGAGCTGGTGGGCGTAGCCGGACCACTCCTGCCCCACGGTGAGCGGGACCGCGTCCTCCAGGTGGGTGCGGCCGATCTTCACCACGTCGTGCCACTGCCGGGCTTTGGCCTCGATGGCCCGGTGCAGCGCGCGCACGCTGGGCAGCAGGTGCTCGTGGATCTCCTTGACCGCGGCGATGTGCATGGCGGTGGGGAAGGTGTCATTGGATGACTGCCCCATGTTGACGTGGTCGTTGGGGTGGACGGGGGACTTGCTGCCCAGTTCGCCGCCGACCAGTTGAATGGCGCGGTTGCTGATCACCTCGTTGGTGTTCATGTTGGACTGGGTCCCGGAGCCCGTCTGCCACACATACAGCGGGAAGTGCTGGTCCAGCTCGCCCGCGATGACTTCGTCGGCCACCCGCTGGATCACGCCGCTCTTCCAGGCCGGCAGTCGTCCGGCGCGTCCGTTGACGGCGGCGGCGGCCTTCTTGACGTGGCCGTAGGCGTGGTAGACCGCTGCGGGCATCCGGTCGTCGCCGATGGAGAAGTGGATCAGGGACCGTTGGGTCTGCGCACCCCAGTAGCGATCGGCGGGAACGTCGATGGCACCCATCGAGTCGGTCTCCCGCCGGGTGCCGGTCGCGGCCAGGCCGACGGGGATGTCGAGGATCTTCGGGGCCTTGCCGTCCCCGTCCTGACGGGTGGTCATGAACTCACTCCGTCGGTGTAGACGGGCTGCCACATGGCATCGCGGACGGTTTCCGCGGGGTCGGTCGGCTTGCAGGTGGCCACTCCCTCGTCGAGCGCCGCCTCGACCACGGCGGTCGCGGTGATCGCCGAGGACTCCCGGAGGTTCTCCACGGGTGGCAGCAGTGAGGCGCCCGGCCCGGTCGCGTCGACCTGGTCCGCGACCGCACGTGCCGCCGCGAGCAGCATGCCCGGGGTCACCTGGGACGCTCCGGAGACGATCGTGCCCAGGCCCAGCCCCGGGTAGAGCAGGGCGTTGTTCGCCTGCCCGATGTGGTACGTCACGCCGTCGTACTCCACGGGGGGGACGGGGATGCCGGTGGCCACCAGTGCCTTGCCCCCGGACCAGGCGACGACATCGGCGGGCATGGCCTCGATCCGGGAGGTGGGGTTGGAGATCGGAAGGATGATCGGCCGCTCGGTGCCCTCGGACATGGCCTCGACGACCTCGCGTGTGAACGCCCCGTGCACGGTGGAAGTGCCCAGCAGGATCGTGGGTTTGACCCGGCGCACGGTCTCCAGCAGCGAGATCGCGCCGTCGTCCCTCGCCCAGTCCGCGACCCGGACAGGATCGTGCGCGTAGGGCCGCTGGAAGTCACGCAGGTCGTCCATGTCCCGGGTGAGCAGCCCCTGCTTGTCGATCAGCCACACGTGGGCCGCGGCCGACTCCGGGTCCGCGCCGTCGCGGATCATGGCGTCACGCAGCTGGTCGGCGATGCCCACCCCCGCGGTACCCGCCCCGAAGACGACCAGCTTCTGGTCCCGCATGCGCACACCGCTCACTTCGACGGCCGACAGCACGGCAGCGAGCGTGATGGCGCCCGTGCCCTGCATGTCGTCGTTGAAGATCCGGTAGCGTCCGCCGTACTGCTCCAGGATCCGTCGCGCGTTGCTGGGGCCGAAGTCCTCGAAGTGCAGCAACGCGTTGGGGAACATGGACGACGCGGTCTCCAGGTACTTCTCCACGAACGCGTCGTAGTCGGCGCCGCGGGCGCGAGGGCTCCGGTTGCCCAGGTACAGCGGGTCGTCCAGCAGCGACTTCCGGTCCGTGCCCACATCCAGCGACACGGGTACGGCCCGGCGCGGGTCCACGCCCGCGGCCGCCGTGTACACCGCCAGCTTGCCGACCGAGATCTGGATTCCCCCGACGCCCCAGTCGCCGATGCCCAGGATCTCCTCCGCGTCGGTGCACACGATCAGGTCGACGTCCTCGGGCCCGAGTTCGAGCGTGGCGAAGGCCCTTTCCATGTCGTCCGGATGCTCGATGGACAAGTAGACGCCTCGAGGGCGGCGGTACTCGTGGGAGTAGTTCTCGATGGCCTCGCCCACGGTGGGGTCGTAAACGATGGGCAGCAGCTCCACGAGATGCTCGGCGAGAACCTTGAAGTACAGGGTTTCGTTGCGGTCGTGCAGCTGTTCCAGATAGACGTTCTTGGCCAGGTCGCTGCCCTGGGCATTCAACTGCTGGTAGGCGCGCTGAGCCTGCTGGTCGAGGGTGAGAACTCCGGACGGCAGCCGTCCGGTGAGGCCGAGGGCCTCCCGCTGCCCCCGGGTGAAGCCGACACCGCGGTTACGCAGCGGATCGGCCAGCGCGGCGGGGGTGGCCGGGGTCCGCGGGTGGCTCTCGGTCATGAGATTCTCCTCCGTGCGAATTCCGTCTCATGTCCGGCGCGGGGTATGACTTCAGGCTAACCACCAGCCGCCCGGCCTGCGACTTCAGCCGAAGCGGAACGCGATCAGAATCCATCGACGGTGACGACGGCCTTCGCGAAGGCCCGCGGAGCCTCCTGCGGAACGTTGTGTCCCACCTTGAAGGTCTGGTGCGCGTATTTGCCCGTGAACTTCTTGCGATAGGCCGAGCCATGTCCTGGGGGCGTGAATGGATCGTACGCTCCGTCAATGGTGATCGTCGGCACCTTGATGACCGGGGCCGCAGCGAGACGCTTCTCGATGGCCGCGTACCTGGGTTCCCCCTTGGCCAGGCCGAGCCGCCAGCGGTAATTGTCGATCACGATGCCGACATAATCGGGATTGTCGAAGGCCGCTGCCGTGCGGTCGAAGGTCGCCTTGTCGAACTTCCATGTCGGAGAGTTGAATCTCCATACCAGCTCGGCCAAATCGTGTCGGTACTTCTTGAGGCCCCGCACGCCTCTTTCCGTTGCGAAGTAATACTGGTACCACCATGCCCATTCACTCTTCGGTGGCGTCGGCATCTTGTTGGCTTCGACATTGACGATCAGATACCCGGTGACCGAGATCAGCGCCTTGCAGCGCTCCGGCCAGAGAGCCGCGATGATGTCGGCCGTCCGTGCCCCCCAGTCGTACCCGGCGAGGATGGCCCTCTCGATCTTGAGAGCGTCCATCAGGGCGATGATGTCGAGAGCGAACGCCGATTGCTGGGCGTTCCTGGGTGTTTTACTCGAAAGGAATCGCGTTGTGCCATGGCCGCGCAGATAGGGGACGACAACTCTGTATCCCTGTGCGGCGAGCAGGGGCGTGACCGCAACATAGCTGTGGATGTCGTAGGGCCAACCATGGAGCAGTATGACCGGCCTCCCGTTCACAGGTCCGGCTTCGACGTATCCCACGTTCAGGTCACCGGCATCGATTTGCTTCACCGGACCGAAGGATGTGCCAGTCCCGGAGGTTTCGGACTGCGCTTGCGTGTCACCCGTCATGCCGAATTGGGCCGCCACGGCGGCCGCGGCGGCGGCGCCGAGGAAGTGGCGACGGCTGTGTGTGATTCCCTCGGATGTTTCCATCGGCGAATCTCCTCGTTCGAGCCGACACGGCAGGCCCTGAATGACGTGGCTCAGTGAAAGCGTGGGGATTCGCGTTCGCCCGGCGTCCGGACTCGGGCTTCTCGCCGCCACTCAACATCCGTCGGAGTGACGGCGCAACACTGGCGAGCCGTATGCTGCTCCACCCGAGTGGTTCCGCGCCGGTGCGCCCGAGGGCCGCGGCGAGGAGTAGGGCGGCGAGGGCAGTGAGGGCGGTGCCCTGCCAGCCGAGGGTGTTGAGGAGGGGTGCCGCGAGGGCGGTGCCGATGGCGCCGATGGTGAAGTACAGCACCAGGTAGACGCTGCTGAGGCTGCCGGAGCGCTGGGGGTCGAGGGCGATGATGCGGCTCTGGTTGGCGGCCTGGGCGACGAAGCAGCCGGCGTCGAAGAGGGCGAGCCCGAGCGCGATGGCGGGCGGGGAGTCGAGACCGGTGGCCAGCAGGGCGGCCCCGGCCGCGGCGGCCAGCATGCCGGTGGTGATCACGGTGTGGGGGGTGTACCGGTCGGTGAGGCGTCCGGTGAGCGGGAGTGCGGCGAGGCCGAGGAGTCCGGCCAGGCTGTACAGGCCGATGGCGGTCGGGCCGAGGGAGTGGGGCGGCCGGGCCAGGGCCAGCGCGAGAGCGACCCATACGAGGTTGAAGGCGAAGTACCACAGCCCACCGGTGGCCACCGCGCGGCGCAGCTCCGGATGGTGGCGCAGGAGCGGGGGAAGCGCGGTGAGGGTGGCGCGGTAACCGCGGCGGGCGTGCGGCCGCTGCCGGGGCAGGAGCGTGGCGGCGGCGATCGCGCCGAGCAGGGCGAGAGCGGCGAAGACGAGGAGCATCCGCCGCCACCCGAGGACGGTGGTGAGTGTTCCTCCCGCCAGGCGGCTGAGCAGGATGCCGGCCGACATGCCGGCGGCCACCGTGGCGACGCCGGTTCCACGGCGCCCGGGCGGGGCGTGGCGGCCCGCGATGCTGCCGGCCTGGGCCGCGACGCCGGCGGCCGCGCCGATGAGCAGGTAGGCGGCCAGCAGCACGCCCGCGCCGGGCGCGGCCGCGCCGAGGGCGAGGGCGGCGGCCAGGGCGGTGAGCTGTGCGGTCACCAGGCGGTTGGCGGCGAGGTGGTCGGTGAAGGGAAGCAGGAGGGCGAACCCGGCCATGCTGCCGGCGAGCGCGGCGGTCGGAACGAGGCCGATCACGGAGAGCGGGACGCCCAGGTCGGTGGCGACCTCGGCGAGCGCCGGCTGGATGGCGTAGTTGTTCGCGATCGCCGTTCCGGCTATGGAGGCGAGGAGGAGCGTGCCGCCCCGGGTGAGGGGGCGGGTCACGGTGTCGTGCCACGGGTGAGGACGACGGCGTAGCGGCACTCGGTGTCGGTGGTGTTGGCGAAGACGCGCTCGGTGGGATCGCCGAGTTCGATGGTGTCTCCGGGCTCGAGTTCGTGGACGGTGTCGCCGTCGTGGAAGGTCAGGCGGCCGTCGAGGACCCAGACGACCTGGCGGATGAAGGCGAAGGCGGCGGCCGGATACGGCACCCGGGCCCCGGGGGGCAGGCGGATCTCGGCGATCTCCGCGGGGAAGTGGGGGCCGGTGATCTGGCGGCGGCGGTAGCCGGTGGCGGGGTCGGACCACTCGGCCGCGTCGGTCTGTCGGCGCACTCCCGCGGTTGTGTCCGTGTCGTCCGGGGCCCCTTCGGCGAGGGCGAGCAGGGAGGCGACACTGAGCTGGAAGGCGGCGGACAGTTTGCCGAGGACGACGGCGGTGGGGCTGCTCTCGCCGCGCTCGATCCGGTTGATCATGGCGCGGGAGACCCCGGAGGCATCCGCGAGCTGGGCCAGGGTCCACCTGCGGCGTTCGCGTTCGGTGCGGACACGGGCCGCGATCTGCCCCACCAGAGGATCTACTATGTTGGACATGAATCTAATATACGAGAGAAACCGGGCCGTGGCGGTGCGCCCGGCCCGCCCCGACGACGCGGAGGCCATACGCGCGATCCGCAACCACGCGATCGCGCACTCCACGGCCCTGTGGACGCAGACCCCGCAGTCCCCTGCCGAGGGGGCCGCCTGGCTGGCCGCGCACCTGGAGCGCGGATCGGCGTTCGTGGCCGAGGTGGAGGGCGAGCCGGCCGGGTTCGCGGTCTACGGCCCGTGGCGGAACCTGGACGGATACCGGCACACGGTGGAGGACTCCGTCTACGTCCGCGAGGGCCGGCACGGCCTCGGCATCGGCTCGGCACTGCTGGCCACCCTCATCACCTCGGCGCGCGAGGCCGGCCACCATGTCGTGATCGCCGATATCGAGGCCGAGAACGCCCCCTCCATCCGGCTGCATGAACGGTTCGGGTTTCACCACGTCGGGACGGTGCCGGAGGTCGGCACCAAGTTCGGCCGATGGCTCGACCTGACGATCATGCGGCTGCCCCTGACCTGAGCCGCCGCGTCGGCCGGCCCTGCGGAACCCTGCGACGCGAGGTCAGGAGACGGCGGTGTCGAGGACGTCGGCGAGTTCCGTGGGCGCCGACAGCATCGGCCAGTGGCCGGTCGGCAGGTCGAAGCGCCGCCACGGCGGCATGCTCAGTGAGGCCAGCATCGGCACCCCGGCATCCAGCAGGCCCATGAAGTCATGGCAGGCGACCAGGACTCGGTCCGCGCCGGGAACAGGCTCGGCCGGGCCGGCGAGGCGCTGAGTGTAGGTGCCGAATGGCTGAGGGGTGGCACGCGCGCGCAGAACGTCCCGCTCGGCCTCGTCGAGCCCGTCGAGGCTGCTGGACGAGGCCAGGACCTCGAAGGGCGGCATCGGCAGCCGCCACCCGTCACCGGAAGCGGCGACCTGGTGGCGCAGTTGGTCCGCCGCCTGCGGTGGCATGAGGTCGAGCATGCACATGCCCGCGGTGAACGGGGCGCTGTCCACGTAGACCACGCGCTCCAGCCGGTTGCCGAGACGTCCGGCCGCCCCGGTCACCGGGGCAGCCGCATAGCTGTGGGCGACCAGCGTGACATCGCGCAGACCGTGGCGCTCGACGAACCCGGTGATGTCCGCGATGTGCGTGTCCAGGTCCGTCTGGGGTCCGCCCCGGTCCGCGTGCTCGCCCAGGCCCGTCAGCGTCAACGGCAGCGCCGTGTGACCGCGCTCCCGCAGAGCGCGGGCGGTGTCGTCCCAGGCCCAGGCCCCGAGCCAGGCGCCGGGAACGAGTACGAAGGTGGCCATGTGATCTCCCTGAAGTGAGGTGCCGCGGGGAGCGTAGAGCCGATACAGGACAGATCCCGTCCGGAAATGTCCAGTGACGGCTGGACGGCATGGCACACGTACTCGCCGCGCCACCTGAACCAGCGCGGAGATCAGGAGGTGGCGAACCGCCTGCGGATGGCGGCGGCGCCGGATGCGGTGAGCCAGTCGCCGAGCGTGCGCAGGCCGGGGTGGATGACGCGCAGTGCCTCGATGTCGGCGTGCCAGCGGTCACCGGCCTGCCAGCGCTTTTTGGTCTCGGCGATCTCCGGGCTGAGCGCGGCGGCCTCGCTGTCGGTGAGCTGCTCGTACCGGATCGGAAGGCCCGTGGCCTCGGTGATCGTGGCGGCGGCCGCCACCGGGGTCGGCTCGTCGCCGGCCAGTTCCAGGGTTCGTCCGGCGAACCGGGCCGGGTCGGCGAACGCGAGGGCGGCGAACTCCGCGATGTCCTCCAGCGCGATGATCTGCATGGGCTCGTGCGGAGGGAAGATATGCCGGTGTACGCCGTGGGAAATCCCGTCGATGCCGGTCACCCCGACGCCGAGATAGTTGGTCATGAACCGGACCGGGCGCAGCACGGTGGGCAGCGCGATGTGGTCGCGCAGATACTCCTCGATCAACACTTTCCCCTCCGAGCCCCGTGATGCGGCCGCTGCCGAGGCGACGGTGCTGAACACGACCTGCTCGATCCCCGCCGCGGCCGCGGCGTCGATCAGCACCCGGCCGCGGGCCACTTCGAGAGCTGTTTCGGGTCCGGTCGGCCCGAAGGCCACGGGCGGGATGCCGAACACGGCGGCGGCGCCGTCGAGCGCGGACGGCAGGCTCGCCGGATCGTCGAAGTCGCCGCGCACGAGTTGGGCGCCCGCGGCGGCCAGCTCGGCAGCGGCGGGCGCGGTCAGGTCGCGCACCAGGGCTCGCACCGGCCAGCCTCCGGCAAGCAGCCGCCGGGCGGTGGCGCCGCCCTGCTTGCCGGTGGCGCCGGTGACGAGGATCGGGGAGTCGGGGTTGGCGGGTGTCGCGGTGGTCATGGTGCCCTCTCCGGGGTTGATGGAGGATCCTGGACGTGATCCGGGATGCTCCACCCGCTTCAAGGCCTCGGGCAAGGATTTCGTGACATGACAGCAGCACCAGATGCGGCACCCGCCGGGCGCGCCGATGCCCGCCGCAACCGCGAGATCGTACTGAGCACGGCGATGCGCGTCTTCGCCGAGGAGGGGTTGGAGGTGTCACTCGGCCGGATCGCGCAGCGCGCCGGGGTCGGCGCCGGGACGGTCTACCGGCACTTCCCGACCAAAGAGATCCTCGTCGAGGCGGTGCTCGCCGAACACATCGAGCGGTTGGTGGCCGCCGCCGAGCGGTGGGCCGCCCGCACCGCGCCTGGCGACGCGTTGTTCGGGTTCCTGCTCGAAGTGGCCGAGAGGTCGATGGACCGCCAGCGCTTCTGCGAGGTGCTCAACGCCGACCAGGGCTGGCCGCGCGCCATGCTGAACGCCGCGGCGCAGCGGTTCCGCGAGGCGCTGGAGCGCTTGCTGCGCGACGCGAAGCTGGCCGGTGCGATACGCGCCGACATACGGGCCGACGATCTGTCCGCGCTGGCCTTCGGCGGTGTCGCACTGCGCTCGGCACATCGGGACCCGGCACGCGGCACATGGCTGGTGCGGCTGCTGCTGAACGGATTGCGCACGCAGGCCGTCACGAAAGCCGAAGCGTTCCGTGACACGTCTCCCCTGCCGCGTCACGAAAACACCGCCCTGAGGTACTGCGTGGAATGCGGCGCACGGCTGCGTGTCCGCGCCACCGGGCGGCCACCCCGCTACTGCGGTCCGACCTGCCGCCAGCGCGCCCGCCGACGCCGTCTCGTCGACTAGGCGCATCAGTGGAGGTGCCTAGCCGGGGTAGACGGTGTCGTTTTCCACGAAGCACAGCGGGTTGTCCCAGGGGTCCTGGACGTAGAACGATCGTTCGCCCCACGGGCGGACGGCGATCGCGCCCGCCGGGGCATCGTGGACCAGTTCCGTGGACAGGCAGTCCAGCGCCTCGGCTCGTCCGAAGACGACATCGAGGTCCGTGACGGTGAAGTACAGGGCCTTCGCCGCCGGATGCGGCGGCGCTGCCAGGGCGGACACGTCCTGGATGGAGAGGGTGACCGGTCCGCACTGGAAGTAGCAGCGCGCCCCGGGCTGTCTGCTCCCCTCCAGGCCCAGCAGCCTGCCGTAGAAGGCGACGGCCTCTTCGAGATCACCGACTTCCACGGTGAGCCTGAACAACTGCGGAACATCGGCGGCGGGGTCCGCCGGTCCGGTGGTCGAGGTTGTCATGGCGGATGTTCTCCTTGGTCGGCCCGGATTGACCTAAGTTTCGGATCGCTCACACGAAACCGAAGCCTTCTCCCAGTCCTCGCGGTTTCGCAGATACAGCGGCCGCTTCGCGATGATGGCGTCCGTTTCCACGCGGGCGCCGTTCAGCCGCCACCGAATGGTTCCGGTCACCTCCACCGCGCAGGTGTCGATGAACGACTGGGCGCTGCGCCGCAATTCACCGTACCAACGGCCTTCTATGGCCTCGCGCACCCACAGCTGTTCGATATGCATCTTCTCGCGGATCGTCTCGGCTCGCAGAACAGCGCTCTCCAGATGCCGATACGAGCGCAGCAGCAGCCATGCCGCCGGCATCTCGCGGATCTCCAGGACCTTCACTCCGCTGTCGAGGTGTTCAAGGCCGGTGTAGCGCCCCAGGCCATGGGCTCCCACACGCAGGTTCAGCGCCGCGATCAGCTCCGCCAGCGGAAGGGGGTTTCCGTCGACGGAGACCGGGACGCCGCCGGCGAAGCCGATCTCCAGGCGCTCCCGCACATCGGTGTCGCCGGGTCTGCTCCACTGGTAGAGGTCCTCGGGCACCTCGTAGTCCTCGGGGTCGTCCAGGAATCCCGACTCGAATTCGCGGCACCAAAGGTTCGAGTCGCCGCTGACCACGCGCTCGCCCATGTGTGCCAGTCCGACATCCTTGAGCTCTCGGATCTTCTGTTCCCGGTCCACCGGGTCCAGGTCGTAGGGGCTGCCGTACCGTCCGGGGAAGCCGAGCAATTCGAAAGCGCCGTTGAGGCGGCGCAGCGTGTTCTGCGACCGGTTGGCGGTGTGCAGTATCGTCCGGGCACCCAGCTCCTCGGCCAGGCCCATGGCCAGCCTGGCGATCAGCGGCCTGCTCAACGAGGAGCTGATGGGGTGAGTGTCGAGATAGACCGCCTGGGCGGCTATAGCGGGCCGAATGAATTCATCAACAAATTCCTGTCTGCCGTCCATGACGTGCAGCCGGACTCCCAACCGGTCCGCGATCTCCTGCTTGGCCTCGTGTGATTCTCCTTCACCGAGCTCGACGGTGACCGCGTGGACATGCGTCGCGCCCATCGCGACCAGGCGGTTCAGTAAGTATGTGCTGTCCAGGCCGCCGCTGAACAACGTCACCACCGGCAGGGCCGGATCGGCACCCTCCGGGAATATTCCCGAGAACGATCTCACGACCTTGCCGCGCATCGGCTGAAGCTCTCCACCCGTCACTTGTATGCCACCTGCACCGTGTTATCCATTGTCGTCAGCAATCGGGCCAGATCATCATGGGTGCGCGTCGCTCCGTAGCACACATAGGTGTGTGCCAGCCTCCCCTGTCTCCAGTCGATGCGCGCCCCGGGTTCCTGCTGGACCATCACGCGTGAGATCTCCGGCATGGCCTGGAGATCGTCCGCTCCGCGCAGGCTCAGCAGCTGTGTCGCCTCCACCGGCGGCGCCTTCGCGAAGACGAAGGAGACCTGGTTCGGTTCCCACGCGTCGATGCCGGTCGGCGCGTCTTCGTCGCCCAGGGCCAGGCGAGCGGCGATCTCCACGGCGTTCAGCTCACCGGTGCGCGTCAGCAGATCGTTGACGAGGCCTCCGAGCCGCCCGTTGACCTCGATCACCTGGGGCCCCTGAGGAGAGAGCTTTATTTCCGTGTGGCACACTCCGACGCTCACGCCCAGGCCCTGGAGGGCGAGCGTCGCGATGTCCAGCACCGCTTTCCGATCCCGCTCCGCGAGTGCCGCGGGAAGGAAGGATCCGGATTCCCGGAAGGGCTTGGCCAGGGGGAATTTCCCTATCACCGCCATGTGTTCGATCCGCCCGCCCTGGATCGCGGATTCCACCGATACATAGTCTCCCCACGGCCCGCTTCCGCGGTCGCCGGGGATCTCCCGCTCCAGAACGAAGTCCTCGTGCGTGGCCCCTTCCCCCTGCGGAAAGATCTCCGCGCAGGCGTCTCGTAATTCCTCCGGGTCGCGAATCCGGTAGGTGCTGCGGCTGCCCGTGCCCACGTTCGGCTTCAGTACCGCCGGGCCGCCGATTTCCGCAAAGGCGCGCAGAGCCGATGCCCGGTCAGTGACCAATCGCGTCGGAATCGCGGAGGCTCCGCACGCATTGAGCAGTTCACGCTGGAGGTGTTTCCGCGTGAGGGCCCGTACGACGTCGAGGGAGTGGAAGGGCAGCCCCAGCTCCGCGGCCAGCACAGCCGTCGTCTCAAGCTGGTAGTCGTTGTAGGTCACGATGGCGTCCGGGGCGCATGCTCTCAGCCGGGCGACCGCTTCGCCCAGGTCCAGCCCCGCGATATCGCACAGGACGCCGAACTCGTCCATGAGCTCCCTCGGCTGTTCCAGGTTCTGCGATTCCGGGCACACGAACACCGGAATCGCGAATCCCTCGAAGGCCGCGGCGACATCGAGCACACTCGCGGCGCCCATGTCGTGGACGACTGCGACGCGTCGCATCACGCCCCCTGGCCGGTATCGTCGGCGCGCGCCGCGTCGATGCGTCCGGCCAGGTCGCTCAGGACCGGGTGGTTGATGATCTCGCGGAAGCCGATCGAGATCCCCAGATCCCGCTGGACGCGCTGGCGGGTCCGGTAGGCGAGCAAGGAGTTCCCTCCCACGCCGAAGAAGTCGTCCTGCGCGCCGACCTCTTCGACCCCCAGCAACTCCTGCCACAGATCGGCGAGATAGCGCTGGGTCCCCTCGGCCGGAGGGCTCATGTCCGTACGCCGGTGCAGGTCTTCGGTGAGCAGCCGCTCCAGTACGGCCACGTCCCGCTTGCCGTTCTCGTTGGCAGGGAGCATCGGCAGCACCAGGACGCGGCTGGGCACCATGAAGTCCGGCAGTTCCCGCTCCGCGTACCGGGTGAGCTCCTGCGGCGTGACCCCGTCCTCGGCCGCCGCGAAGGCGACCAGGCTCAGATCCAGGCCGGTGCCGATGACGACGACCACGGCCTCCTTGACGGCGGGATGGTTCGACAGCGTGCGCTCCACATCGGCGGGTTCCACCCGGTAGCCGCGGATCTTCACCTGGTCGTCCTCGCGTCCGATGTACTCGAACACTCCGTCCGGCCGTTCGCGCACCAGGTCCCCGGTCGCGTACATCCGGCTGCCGTCGGCCGCGAACGGGTCCAGGTGATAGCGCTGCTCGGTCAGTTCCGGCTGGTCGATGTAGCCGCGCGAGACGCCGGGGCCGCCGACGTACAGCTCCCCCGCCTCTCCGGTCGGCACCGGGCGTCGGGCGGAGTCGAGCACATAGAGGTCGAAGCCCTCCAGCGCGCGCCCGATCGGCACCGAGTCCTCGTCGGGACCGACCGTCTCCACATGGTGGACGCTGCACCCGGTGGTGGTCTCGGCCGGTCCGTAGAGATTCCACAGCGACCCCCGGAAGCCCCCGCCCAGCACATCGCGGCAGGCGGAGGCGTGCATGACGCCACCGCCGACCTGGAGCACACGCAGCGAGGAGAAGGTCTCGGGGGTCTCGCGCCCCACATGGTTGAACGCCATCGTCGGGGCGATCATGACGCTGATGCCGCGGCTCTCCAGCTCCTGCCGCACATCGGAGGCGAGCAGCTCCGGCATGGAGGGCATCACGGTGATCTGCGCCCCGTAGGCGAAGCTGCACCAGGTCTCGAAGTGGAAGGCGTCGAAGGAGACGCTGGCTATCTGGCTGGTCCGGTCGGTGGGCAGGAGCTCCGGCATGACGGGGTTGCGCGCGAAGGCCAGCAGGTTCCCGTGTTCGAGTATGAAGGCCTTCGGTATCCCGGTGGATCCCGAGGTGAACAGCACACAGGCGGCGTTGTCGGGCGCGGGCCGCGCGCCGGGTGGCCGGGAGGGGCTGCCCGGCTCGCTGTTCCACTCGATGACGTCGGCGCCGAGGTGTGCCAGGCGGCCGGCCCAGCCGGGGGCGGTGACGACCGCCTTCGCGCCGGACCGCTCGATCATCAGGTCGCGGCGCTTGTCGGGGTATCGGATGTCCACCGCCACATAGGCGGCACGGGCCTTGAGAATGCCCAGGAGCGCGACGAACAGCTCCGCCGACCGGGGGCGGTACACCGCCACACGGTCCTCGTTCGTCACCCCGCGTTCGCTGAGATAGGCGGCGAGGGCGTCGGACCGCTCGCTCAACTCGCGGTAGGTGAGGGTCTGTTCGTCGTCGCTGACCGCGGGCCGATCGGGGTGGCGTGCTGCCGTTGCCTCGAACATGTCGACGAGGCTGCGTGGCGGTTCAAGGGCATGGGCGATGTCGGGCACTGGGTTCTCCCGGGTTCGTGACGTGACGGATGACGTGACGGGTGACGGGACGGATACGGCGCGGTGTCCGGTCAGGCGTTCACCGGTTCCGGCTCCACCGCGCGCAGCCTGCCGCTGCGCTGATGGAAGAAGAACGCCTGGCCCACGACGAGCAGGGCGTTGGCGCAGGCCAGCGTGGCCCAGAGCGCGTGGATTCCGCCCGCGGTGGCAACGGGTACGGCGGCCAGGGCCAGCACTCCGTAGCACGCCGCGAAGGTGACCAGGCTCGGCACCGTCCGCTTGATCGCGATGAGGCCGAACCCGAAGACCGCTTGAAAAGCGTCGGTCACCACCACGAGGAGCACCAACGGAAGCATCGCCAGCACGTCGTCCTGGAGGCCGGCGTTCTTGGTGAACAGGGAGGTCACGGGGTCCCGCAGCACCACGAGGAGGGTGCCGAGGGCGAACACCGCGCAGAACGTCACCCAGATGCCCGCGAGCACGCCACGCCGCACCTCGGGCACATCACCGGTCTTGACGTACTTCGCCGCCAGGGGAACCGTCGCCTGCCCCACCGCGACGGCGGCGGTGAACATCAGGTTGACCAGCGACACCGAGATGCTGTGGACCGCCGCGTCGTCGCTGCCGATCCGGGCCACGGCGATGGACAGGACGCCCAGCACCGCGAACTTGATGAGCACGGTCGCCGCGAGCGGGATGCCCACCCCGGCGAGCCTGATCACCTCGCGCAGGTGCGGCCGTCCGATGCGCAGTGGCCGGCCGGCCAGCACCGTGGACCGGCGCAGGGCGATATGCGCCAGTGTGGCGTTGGTCAGGCTGGATGCCACCATCGCGATGCCGGCGCCCGGCAGGCCCAGGCCGTCGAACGACCCGATGCCGCCGACCAGGATCAGGGACAGCACGACGGCGGCGGCGGTGCCGGTCAGGCCGGCCCGCATCACCAGCTTCCCCTGCCCCAGACCGACCAGTGTCGAGGTGGCCGTGGCACCGATGGAGGTGACCAGCGCGCTGCAGGCGAGGATGTAGGGGAAGCCGCCCAGCGCGTCGAGCGTGGAGTCGGGCACACCGCTGAGCCTGCTGATCAAGGGCACCGAGGCCACGGCGAGGGCTCCGAGCAGCCCCACGCAGATCCCCAGCCACATGCCGTTGCGCACGACGGGCAACAGGCCGTCCGGATCGTCGTCCTTGGCGGCCACGAACGGCATCACCCCGCGCATGGCGCCGGAGATGGCGGCGACGGCGGGGCTGAAGACCGCCACGGTCACCGCGAACGCCGCGAGCGAGGTCGCCCCCTGCCGCCCGAGCAACGCGGTGTCCACCAGAGAGCCGGCGGATGACGCGATCATCGTCAGATAGAGCGGAAGGGCGGCGCCCGCGATCTTCCTCGCCTTGCCGCCGCCTTCGCCGTTACCGGCGCCGTTGCCGTCGCGTGGAGCGGTTTTTCCCTCAGTCACAGCTGCTCACTCATGCCTTTCTTCCCGCCGGGTCACGATCTCCGGTGAGTGCCGTATCGATGTCCATTGCCATGCGCCGAGCGATACTTCCGGTCCGCTCGTACAGATAGAAGTGGCCGCCCGGCCAGGAGTGGAAGTCCACCCGCGCGGTGGTCTGCGCGCGCCAGCCTTCGAGCATGTCGTGTGTCGTCAGCGGATCCTGTTCGCCCGCGTACACGGACAGCGGAATTCCCAGAGGGGGGCCGTCCGCGTATGCGTACGTGTCCACGATGGCCAGGTCGCCGCGCAGGACCTCCACCATGTACTCGACGACGTCAGGGCTCTCCAGCAACTCCTCCGGAGTGCCGCCCAGCCGTCGCATGAAGGCGACCAGCCGCTCTGGTGACCACAGATCACGGCGCTCGGTGAAGCAGTCGCTCACCAGCCGCGGGGCGGGGATTCCCGAGACGCCGAGCCAGACCGGCGGTGTGCCGGATCGCTCCAGTTCGCGGGCCAGTTCATAGGCGACGAGACCGCCCATGCTGTGCCCGAAGACGGCATAGGGCCGGATCTTCTCGTCCAGGAAGGCGGGCGCCAGCGCCTGAACCGCCGCGGCCGCGCTCCGGCACGGCGGGTCGCCGGCGCTCAGCCCCCGGCCGGGGAGTTCAACGGCGCACAGCCGCCACGACGGTGGAAAGAACTGGGCGAAATCGGCGAAACCGGCCGAGGAGCCCCCCGCGTGATGAATGAGGAAGCACGTGACGTCCGGCCGCGACACCCGGACCCGGCCTTGCCCGGGCCGAGCGCGCAGCTCTCTGAACGGAGACCGGGGATTCACAGTTCCGCGCACCTCGCCCTGAGCCGGCTCAGCGTCCGCAGCCCGTCGAGGACCTGGTCCGTGCCGACCCCGAAGTCGATGAGACAGGCGATCTCGTCGACACCCAGCTCCGCGAGCGACTCGACCAGCGGCACACAGCTGTCGACGGAACCGATGAGGCAGCGGGTCCGCGCGTATTCCTGATAGGCGTGGTCCAGCAGTTCCGCGAGCGCCTCCGGCGCCACCTCCCCCGGCGCGCTTTCGGGCGACTTGAGCCCGAACAGGCTCATGGAGGACCGCATGTACTCGGTCAGCGGTCCCCGCGCGGTGGCCAGCGCTCCCTGCTGGTCAGCGGCGACGAAGGTGTGCAGCATGACGCTGACCCTCTCCCGTGCGATGCCGTGTCCCGCCGCCTCCAGCGCCTCGCTGTACGCGACGAGGTTGTCCTCCAGGCGCTCCCAGGACTGGCCGAGCAGATGGGTCAGCACGCCGCAGCCCTGGCTGCCCGCCCAGGTGAAGGTCTCCTCGGAGCCCGCCGCGGTGATCCACAGCGGGATGTCCGCCTGGCGCGGCCCGGGATGGGTGCGGACCTGTCGCGCCCGCCCCTGCGGCCCCTGGCGCTCCACCGCCTCCCCGGCCCACAGGGCCCGCAGTTCCGCCAGGCCTTCCCGCATGGCGCGCTTGTTACCGGCGAAGTTGTCGGGGGCGAGGACGAAGTCCTGTGGGTTCCACCCGGAGGCGATCGCGACGCCGGCCCGGCCGCCGGAGATCTGGTCCACGACGGCCCATTCCTCGGCGACGCGCAAGGTGTCGTGCAGCGGGAGCACCACGCTCCCCGCCCGGACGCCCACGCGGGAGGTGACGGCCGCGACCGCCGCCCCGGTCACGGCGGGGTTGGGGAAGGGGGCCCCGAAGTCGTGAAAGTGCCGCTCGGGGGTCCACACCGCCGAGAAGCCCTCGGCGTCGGCGAATCTGGCCGCTTCCAGCAGCAGCCGGTACTGCTCGGCGGCGTCGTCGCCGTTGGCGAAGAAGAAGAGGCTGAATCTCATATCCGCTCCATGACGCTGTCGGATTCCGCGACCGGCGTCTGTGCCATCCCGCCGAGTACCGCGGGGGTCGCTTCGGGCTCGAAGGCGAGTGCGTACAGGGCATGGCGGTAGAGGCCCAGCAGCCGGGAGTCGTCCGGCCCGGCCGTGCCGTGCCGGTACTTGACCAGGGCCCGGAACGCGGCGGAGGAGTCCACGACGGTGAAGTGCAGCCGTTGGCCGGGCATGAGCGGATCGGGGCCCACCGCCCGCAGGGAGTGTCCCTCCAGGCGGATGGTCTCCTCGTCGTCCCTGGCGTAGTTGAACACCACGGGCAGGTCGTCGAAGCCGGTGAGGCCCGGATCGTCCGCGGCCAGATCGGCGTACGGCAGGGTGCGCACGCTGTGCACCTGGTCGAACACCTCGCGCACGGCGTCCAGTGTCCGGATCAGTGGCTGCGTGGCCCGCACGTTCAGCGGCAGGGGCACGACATTGGCGAAGCCGCCGACCGCGGTGTCCAGCGACGGGCCGGGCCGCCCGTCCAGCGGCACCGCCGGGCACACGCGCTCGCTGCCCCGGGCCCACGACAAGGCCGCGGCGAAGGCGGTGAGATGCAGGACGAAGGGGGTGACCCGGTGTTCCGCACACCGGGCGCGGAGCACCTGGTGCAATGCCTCCCCCGGGACCCAGCTCCGACGGCGGACCGGGCCGTCGGGCGCCGGCGGCCGCACGGTGCTGACCGCCGCAGCCGGCGGCAGCAGCCGCCGCCACAGGGCCGCCGCCTCGGCCGCGCGCTCGCCGCCGGTCAGCGTACTCCGCCACGCGAGGTACCTCAGGAACCCGTCGTCCGGCCGCCGCCGGGCCCCGGGATCCCGGTACGCGTCGACGAGGGCCTGACACAGCCGCAGCAGCCCGCGCCCGTCGAGTGCCAGGAGGTGCACGGTGAGGGAGAGCAGCGTGTGCCGCCCGGGCACATCCGCCACCGCGACCCGCAGCAGCGGATCGCGACGCGGGTCGATGGCGACGGCCTGCGCCCTGTCGTACAGCCACGCCGGGGCGTCCTGCGCGGTGACCGTATCCGGGCACACGAGGCTGTGCACGGTCTCGGCGGCCGGATCCGGCTTTCCGACCGTGGCCAGGCCATCGCCCCCGACCCGCAGCCGCAGCGCGGGGTGGAGGTCGAGCACCGCGCCGACGGCGGCCCGCAGGCGTGCGGTGTCCAGCCGCTGTCCGGTGTCGAACACGAACGTCTTCTGCGTGGCGGCCGGTGGTGGCCCGGCCGGCCTCCGCAGGCCGGGCGGCAGCGGGGCGGGGGAGGTGGGCGCGGGCGGCAGTTCTTCCTCGGTGTCCGCGTCGGCCGCGCCGCCGCGCCGCGCCACCACCTCGGTCACGGCCCACGCCGTGCCGCGGCGGTAGAACTCGGGGACGGTCAGGCGGATGCCGAAGCGGTCCCGCACGGCGTGGATCAGCCGGGTCGCGAGCAGCGAGTGCCCGCCCGCGTCGAAGAAGTCCTCCTCCGGCCCGAGGTCCGGGCGGTCCAGGACACGCCGGAACAGGGCCAGGACCCCGGCCAGGACCTCGTCGCCGGCCGGGACACCGTCGTCGGCCGGGACACCGACGCGCTCGCCGACGCCGCCCCCTGGCGCGGGCAGTCTCGTCGGCTCCACCTTGCCGTTGACGTTCACCGGCAGGCGGTCCACGAGGGTGAACGAGGACGGCACCATGGCCGCCGGCAGTTCCTCACGCAGCCGGATCCGGGTCTGTTCGACCACCCGCGCGCTGTCCGGTGCGGCGACCAGATAGGCGTCGATCCGCCGGTCGCCCTCGGGCCCGTTCACGATCAGGGCGACATCGCGGATCCGCGGGTCCCTGCGGAGTACGACCTCCAGTTCCCCGAGCTCCACCCGGAAGCCGCGGATCTTGACCTGCTGATCTCCCCGGCCGAGGAACGCGACATCGCCGGATCGCAGCAGGCGCGCACGGTCGCCGCTGCGGTAGACGCGGCCGCCGCCGTCCGGCTCGAGGAACCTCTCGCCGGTCAGCTCGGGCTTGCCCAGGTAGCCCGTGGCCACGCACACGCCGCCGATGACCAGCTCGCCCACCGACCCCCGCGGCAGGTCCTGCCCGTCGGTGCCGAGAACGCGCAGCGTGACGTTCTGGATGGGCACGCCGATGGGGGCGTGCTGCGGCCAGCTGTCCGGTGGCCCGGAGAACCGGTACGACGTCACGACATGGGTCTCGGCAGGGCCGTAGTTGTTGAGCAGCCGGCAGTCACCGAGCGCTCCGAGGAACGACACGAGTGCAGCGCTCAGCCGTAGTTGCTCGCCGGTGGAGGCGATCTCCCGGAGTGACGCGAAGGCGGAGGCGTCGTGTTCGAACCGGGCCGCGAGCGCGTGCAGGAGGGACACCGGAAGGATCGCCTTCGCCACCCGCTGGTCCGCGATGAACGCGGCCAGCGCGTCGTGATCGTGCTTGGTCTCCTCGTCCGCGATATGCAGCGATCCGCCCGAGCACAGTGCGGCGAAGGTCTCGTGGAAGGAGGCATCGAACCCGAAGGACGCGAGCTGGAGCCAGCGACGGCCGGTGGTGTAGCCCGCCGTTTCCCAGTGGATGAGGTTGGCGAGTGCCCGATGCGGGAACTCGATGCCCTTCGGTACGCCCGTGGTGCCGCTGGTGTACGTCAGGTACGCGGCCGTGTCCAGGTCCACCTCGTCGCCCGCCGCGGCCGCGTCCCGGGCCGGGAGCGTGGCGACGTCGATCTCCACCGCCTGCGCGTCGGTGGCGAAGTCCGCGTCCTCCTTGCGCGCGCACAGCACGACCGCGGCACCGCAGTCCTGTGCCATCGCCGCGAGCCGGCGTCGCGGGTGGGTGAGGTCGAACGGGACGGGTGTCGCCCCCGTGCGCAGCACACCGAGCACGGCGGCCACGACGGGAACACCGCGCTCCATCGCGATGCCGACGGTGTCCCCGGGTTTCACGCCGTGCGAGCCGAGCAGTTCGGCGAGCCCGGCCGAGAGGCCCGCCAGTCGGCCGTACGTCAGCGAAAGCCGTCCGTCGGTCACCGCGAGCCGTTCGGGCTCGCGGGCCGCCCACCGGGCGAAGACCGCGTGCACGGCGCGCTCCGGGACGGCCACGACGGGCCCGGTCAGCGCGCGCCGGGTGCGCTCGGCCACCGCCTCGGGTTCCGCCGCCACGCTCGCCAGGGTGGCGTCCGGAGCCCGGGTCACGGTGTCGAGCAGGTGCGCGAAGGTCTCCTGCCAGCCGGCGATCGTGGCCTGCTCGAACCTGAGGGTGTCGTAGACGAAGCGGCCCGCGATGGCGCCGTCCCGGTCGAACCACCAGTCGAGCGACAGCTCGTACGGGCTGGTGGCGCGGTCGAAGGGCAGCGGGCCCGTCCGCAGGCCCGGCGGCCCCGGCGGCACGCCTGCGTCGAGGCTGAGCATGTTGAACAGCACCTGGAAGACGGGGGCGGTGTCGAGTCGGCCTCCTGGAGTGAGTTCACGGGCGAGCACTTCGAAGGGCAGGTCCTGGTGGTCGAGGGCCGCCATGACGCGCCCGGAGGTTTCGCGCAGCAGGGCGCGGAAGTCCCCGTCGGTGTCGATCCGCACGCGCAGCGGGAGGGTGTTGACCAGGTTGGCGATCAGGTCCTCGGTCCCGGGCCGGTGACGGCCCGACACCGGAGTGCCCACCACGAAGTCGCCGCGGTTGCCGACCTTGCCGAGCAGCAGCAGGAAGGCGCTGAGCACGACCGCGAACGGAGTCGTGCGCTCGGCTTCGGCGAGCCGCCGGACGCGCCGGGCGAGGTCGGCCGGCACGGTGAAGTCCAGCTTGCCGCCCGCGTAGCCGCGTTGGGCGCCCTGCGGCCGGTCGCCCGGCAGCTCCAGCCGTTCCGGCAGGTCCGCCAACTGCTGCTGCCAGAAACGCAGTTGGCGGTCGGCCTCGGGCGAGCGCAGCCAGTCGGCCTCGGCCCGGACATGCGCCGCGAGCAGGCCGTCGACGGGCGGCAGTGTGCGGGCCGCGCCGCCGGTGCGCCGCTCGTAACCGGCGTAGAGGTCGCGGAGCAGGATGCCGGTGGACCGGGCGTCCGCGCCGATGTGGTGGACCGCGAGGGCGAGCACATGCCGGTCCGGCGCCGTCCGCAAGATCCGCGCGGCGAGGACGGGTGCGCGGTCCAGGGGGATGCGGCGGTCGAGGAGCCCGGCGATCTCGCGCCGCAGGGTGGCCTCGTCCGGGACGTCGACCAGGGGCACATCGACCGGCACATCAGGAAGGATCACCTGCTCCGGTCCGTCCTCGGACACCCGGAAGGCCACCCGCAGGCTCTCGTGGCGCGCCACCACATCGGCGAGCGCGGCGCGCAGCGCCGCCACGTCCAGCGGTCCGGACAGGTCGGCGAGCACCGGGACGTTGTACGCCTCGGCGGCGCCCTCGATCTCGCTGAGGAAGAGGAACCGCTCCTGGAGGGGTGTCGCGGGCAGCACCCGGCCACCGGACCCGTCGGGGGCGCCGGTGTCGGCCGGGGCGGGGGCCGTGGGGGGCGCGGGGGCGGCCGCGCGTACGAGCCGGGCCAGGTTGCCGGGCGACGGGTCCCGCAGAAATGAGCCGAGCGGCACGGCCTGCGACCACTGCCCCCTCGCCAGGCTGACGATCCGGGTGGCAAGGAGCGAGTCCCCGCCCAGGGTGAACAGGTTGTCCTCGGGTGAGATGTCGGGGACGCCGAGGGCCTGGGCGAAGATCCGGCGGGCCGTTTCCTCGATGTCCGGGGCGGATCCGGCCGCCTGGACCTCGGCCGGCGCGGGCACCCGCGGCTCGTCGCGGTCCCGCACCGGGTCGAGCCAGTGCCGCTGCCGGTCGAACGGGTAAGGGGGCAGGTCGACGTGGTGTCCGGGGCCGGGAGGGGTGACGCATGCCTCGTCGATCCGCAGTCCCATGACCCATGCCTGGGCGAGGGCGGCGCGCAGGGCCTCGTCGCCGGGCCGGGTGTCCTCGGCGGCGGCCACGAGGCAGGCCCCTTCGAAGATGCCGGGTACGGAGCGGTCCCGGGCCGGAACGGGGGCCGGAGCCAGGGCCACCACCGCGGCCACGCGCGGCGGCAGGGTGCGTCTTCCGGGCGCCGCCGGGGTGCCGCTGAACACGTCCGCCAGATCCGGGCGCCGGCCCGCCGGACACAGCTCCGAGCCGTCGGCGTCGTACCAGGGGACGCGGGCCGGGCGGGCGCGCACATCGAGCAGGGCCCGTTCCAGGCGCTGCCCCTGGGCCAGGGCTCCCAGCACCTTGGCGACGTCCCGCTCGTCGAGCACTCCGCTCAGTACGGCCGCGGCCGCCCTGCTCTCCCGGTCGGCGACGACCGCCGCGGGGCGGATGCCGTGCTCGGCCCAGACGGCGGCGCAGCCGAGCGCCACCACCAGGGCGGAGTGGTGCGACGGGAGGGCGTCCGCCAGCCGCTCGGCCGTGCGGCGGAAGGCCGGCTGATGGTGCAGCAGCGACGGGTACGTCTCGTGGTCCGGCTCGCGGTGGTGGAGCGCGAAGGCCACCGGCCGGTCCGCCACGTCCCCTCCCCCGGCTGTGCCGTGGAGCGTCACGGGCTCGCGGTCCGGATGCCACAGCAGGGCCCGCCGGAGCGGGTGGGCCCGGCGCCCGGCGAGCAGCGTGGCCGCCACTCCGGGCACGTCCCGCACATCCATGGTGGCCAGTCGGGTGCGCAGCAGTGCCTCGACGGCGTCCAGGGCCGCCGGGGTCCTCGCGGTGAACGGCAGCGGGGTGAAGGTGGCCTCGCCGTCGGCGGGCTTCTCGCTCCCGGCGGGCTCGCGGGACGAAGGCGCGGGTTCTGGCGGCGCCTCTTCCACGAGTACGTGCACATTGGTGCCGCCGACGCCGAAGGAGCTCACCCCGGCGAGCAGCCGGCCCGGCGCCGTCCACGGCCGCAAGGCGGTGTTCACCCGGAACGGTGAGTTGTCGAAGTCGATGTGGGGATTGGTCCGTTCGCAGCCGAGGGTCGGCGGCAGGGTGCGGTGCCGGAGCGCAAGGATCACCTTGATCAGTCCGGCGATGCCGGAAGCCGAGTCGAGGTGCCCGATGTTGCTCTTCACCGATCCGATGGCGCAGAAGCCGGTGGCGTCGGTCGTCTCGCGGAAGGCCTCGGTGAGGGCGCTCACCTCGATCGGGTCGCCCAGCGCGGTGGCCGTGCCATGGGCCTCCACATAGGAGATCCGGTCGGCGGTGACACCCGCCAGCTGGTGCACCGAGGCGATCAGCTCGGCCTGGCCCGTGGGGCTGGGCGCGGTGTAGCCGCTCTTGCGATCGCCGTCGTTGTTCATGTCGCTGGCCCGGATGACCGCCAGGATCCGGTCGCCGTCGGCCAGTGCGTCCTCCAGCCTCCGCAGCACGACCAGGCCAACGCCGCTGGCGAAGGCGGTGCCCTGGGCGTCGGCGGAGAAGGGCCGGCAGCGGCCGTCGGGGGATCCGATGCCGCCCTCGGTGTAGGGATAGCCGAGGTCCGCCGGTTTGATGCCGGCTCCGCCCGCGATGGCCGCGTCCGTCTCGTAGTCCAGCAGGGCCCGGCACGCCTGGTGCACCGCGGCCAGGCTGGACGAGCAGGCGCAGTCCACCGCCACGCTGGGCCCGGTGAGGCCGAGGCGGTAGGACAGGCTGGTCGCGGTGTGGCCGCGGTCGTTGCCCATCAGCACCCGGTGCCAGCCGAGGGTCTCCACCACCTCGGGGTGGTCGAGCACATTGCGCAGCAGGTAGTCCGAGTGGTTCAGGCCGATGTAGACGCCGGTCCTTCCGGCCCGTCCCGCCCGTCCGAGCCCCGCGTCCTCGAGGGCGTGGACCGCCGCCTCCAGCAGAAACCGCTGCTGCGGGTCGGTGACGGCGGCCTCCGCGGGGGTCATGCCGAAGTACTCCGCGTCGAAGAGGGACACGTCGGCGAAGCGTTTGCGGGCGGCGACGTAGGCCGGGTCCCGCAGCGCCCGGTCCAGCAGCCCGGCCCGGCGCAGCTCCTCGTGCGGGACGCCCTCATGGGGGTCGACCCCGTCGCGCAGCAGCTCCCAGAACTCGGCCGGCGAGTCGGCGCCGGGGAAACGGCACGCCATTCCGGTCACCGCGACGGCCGGATGGGCGTCTTCGTAGTCTTCTGGCAGGTCGGCGGTCATGGTTCGAACTCCGCTCGGTCCGGTCGGTCCTCGGAACAGGGTCGGCGGGGCGGGCATCAGTCACTGTCGGCCGCGCCCTCCGCGGCCCGCAGCCGCTGTTTGCGGGACACCTGCTGCCTGCGCTGTAGCCGTGCGGCGTGCCGGGCCTGCGCCTCGGCGGTCCGGTGGTGGCCGGAGGGCGCGGCGGAATCCGCCCGGCCGCCCAGGTGGGCCGCGTAGGCCTGGACGCTGGGGTAGCGGAAGAGATCCACGATCCGGGCGTCGGCGTGCACCCGCGTCCGTACCTCGGTCAGCAGGTGGGCCACCAGGATCGAGGTGCCGCCGGACCGGAAGAAGTCGTCGGCGGGGCCCACCGCATCGCTGCCGAGCACCTCGCGCCAGACCTCCAGCAGCCGCTTCTCCATGTCGTTCGCGGGCTCCGTCACAGCGCGCTCGGCGTCGCCGAGGGGCACGGGCGGCAGGGCTCTGCGGTCGGTCTTGCCGCTTGACGTCGTCGGCAGGGCGGTGGCGCTCACCATGGCGGCCGGCAGCATCTGGTCGGGCAGCAGGTCGGCGAGCGCGGTCCGCAGGGCGGCCTCGTCGAGCACGGCCCCGGGCCGCGGCACGCAGTGGGCCACGAGCGCGGCGCGCGCTCCGTCGCGCTGGACGACCACGGCCGACTCGGCCGCGCCCTGGAGCGAGTTGAGGGCCCGCTCGATCTCCTCCAGCTCGATCCGGTATCCGTTGACCTTCACCTGGTTGTCGATGCGGCCGAGGAGTTCGAGGTCCCCGCTCGGCAGCCAGCGGGCGACATCGCCCGTCCGGTACGCCCGCCCCTGGTCGCACAGGGCGGGGAGGGCGGGGAACCGCTCGTCGGTGAGGTCGCGGCTCCCGGCGTATCCGCGGGCCACGCCCGCGCCGGTCAGCACGAGCTCCCCGTACATCCCGACCGGAACGGGGTTGAGCCGGGCGTCGACCACATGGGCCGCGGTGTTGGCGAGCGGCTTGCCGACGAGGATCCGGTCGGGCGGGACGGCGGGGACTTCCCAGCAGGTGGACCACACGGTCGTCTCGGTGGGCCCGTACATGTTCAGCACGCAGGGGATGCCCAGGTCCTTGAGCCTTCTGGCGAGTGTGCTGTCGAGGGCTTCGCCGCCGACCATCAGGAGCTCCAGACGGCCCAGCGCTCTCTCGGCCTCGGGCAGCGCGAGGACGCCCCGCAGCATGGTCGGGGTGGCCTGGAGCGCCGTCACGCCTTCGGCCAGGATGAGTTCCGGCACGGTGAGGGGGTCGGACCGTCCGTCGGCCGGCGTCATCAGCCGCAGGCTCTCGGAGGTCTCCGCGAGCACGACGCGGACGCCTCGCGCCAGGGTCCAGAGCAGCTCGACGACGGCGATGTCGAAGGTGACGGCCGTGACGGACAGCCAGACCGGGTCCGACGGCAGCCGGACCGCCTCGTCCAGCGCCACGAAGAGGTTGGCCAGATTGCGGTGGGTGACCTGGACCCCCTTGGGCCGGCCCGTCGACCCCGAGGTGAAGATGAGGTACGCCGACTCCTCCGTGGCGGTCGCCCGCTCGGCGTACGCGGTGGTGTGCGCCAGGTCCCGCGCGGACAGGCGCGGCCCGGCGAAGTCCGGGCACCTGTGGGCGTATTCGGCCCCCAGGACGAGCGCGGAGCACTCCGCCGACTCGAGCATCGCGTCGATACGGGCCCGCGGGGCCGCTCCGTCCAGGGGTACGTAGACCATTCCGGCGGACATGATTCCGAGCAGCACGGCCACCAGCTCGGCCGAGCGCGGCACCATGACACCGATCCGCTGCCCCGGGCGCAGTCCGGCGGCCTGGAGTCCCGCCGCCACCGCGTCGGCTTCGCGGGCCAGCTCGCCGCGGGTCAGGCTCTGCCCGCGGAAGGTCAGGGCCGGTGTCCCCGGGTTCTCGGCCAGACGGCGGCGGATGAGCTCGTGTACCGGCTCGGGCGGGACGGGGCGCCGCGTCCGCGTGTTCCACCGCTCGATCTGCGCCGTGCTCGCCGGGTCCATGAGGGAGAGTTCGGCGAGCGGCGCGTCGGGCGTGGCGCACATGTTCTCCACGAGCCGCCGGAAACTGTCGGCGATGCGCCGCGCGTCGTCCCCGTCCAGCAGGGCGTCGTTGTGGACGATCAGTCCCTGGAGCCCGTCCTCGTCCTCGCGGAGCTTGAACATCAGGTCGTACTGAGCGGAGTAGAAGGGCGTCGGCGCCGGCGCGGCCTCGACGCCGGGCAGTGTGAACCGCTCCCCCGGATACGTCTGGAGGATGAAGATGTTCTGGAACACCGGTGAGTGGGAGCTGCTGCGCTCGGGCGCCACGGCCCGCACGACCTGGTCGAAGGGAAGGTCCTGGTTCGCGAACGCCTCGAATGTGGTGCGCCGTACCGCCGCGAGGAAGTCACGGACCGTCTGTCGCTCGTCGACCCGGGTGCGGACGGTGATGGAGTTGAAGAAGAGTCCGGGTGTCTGCTCCAGCGCGGGGTAGGGCCGGTTCGCCAGCGGGCTTCCCACCGCGATGTCGTCCTCGCGGGTCATCCGCGACAGCAGCAGGGTGTATGCCGAGATCAGGACGGCGTAGAGGGTGTTTCCGGTTTCGGAGCAGAGCCGGCGGGCCTGCTCCAGCAGGTCGGTGTCGTACCGGAAGGTCAGTGCCGAGCCGCGGTAGCTCTGGATCGTCTCCCGTCGGCGGGACGGGACGAGTTCGAGCAGCGGTGGCAGATCCGCCAGGGCGTCGCGCCAGTGGTCGCGCTGCCGTTCGGCCAGTTCGCCCTCCAGCCACTCGCGTTCCCAGACGGCGTAGTCGGCGTACTGGACGGAGAGTTCGGGCAGCCGGGGACGGCGGCCTTCCACCCTCGCCGTGTACAGCTCGGAGATCTCCTTCTTGAGGATTCCGGTCGACCATCCGTCGGAGATGACGTGGTGCTGGGTGACGACGAAGGTCCAGCACGAGTCGTCGGTGCGCACCAGGTCGAAGCGGATCAGCGGGGCCGAGGAGAGCTCGAAGCGGGTGGAGACGATCGAGAACATCACGTCGTCACGCGTGTCCGGGCCCGCCTCGTGTTCCGCGAAGACGACAGGACACCGGTCCTGGATCCGCTGCACAAGCTCCGAGCCGGTCTCCACGAGCGCGGTGCGCAGAATCTCATGGCGGTCCACGAGGTCCTGGGCGGCGCCGCGCAGGGCCGCGATGTCCAGGTCGCCGCGCAGCTCGAGGGCGAAGTACATGTTGTAGACGGGAAGGTCGGTGGCCGTCTGCTCGATCAGCCACAGCCGCTGCTGGGCGTAGGAGGCCGGAATGGGGGCGCCGCGGTCCACGCGCTCGATGCGCACCTCGCGGCGGGCGGCCTCCTCCTCGGATTCGCGCAGGAATTGAAGGATGTCGTCCCGGTTGGCCCTGATGGTCTTCTTCAGTTCGTCGCTCAGGACGCCCTGGGGAGCGGAGACGGCGAGCCGGTCGCCGTTGGCGGTGATCCGGATGCCCTTCAGCAGCAACCTCTCGAGCAGGCTCGTGACGTTCACAGCTCAACGGTTCCCATCCGGTCGTCGGCGGTCGAGGTGAGGGCCGCGTAGACACGCATGGAGGTGAGTCCCTCGTCCACGAGCTCGGCCATCCCGGCCAGGGTCTCGGCCTCCAGCAGGTCACCGAGGGACACTCTGACGTCGAAGCGCTCCCGGATCCTCACCATGACCTGCGAGGCCACCAGCGAGTGGCCGCCCAGGGCGAAGAAGCTGTCGTCGGGCCGGACCTCGGGTACGCCCAGAACGGCCCGCCACATGGCGGCGAGTTCGGTCATGGTGTCGCCCGTCGGGGCGGCCGACGGCACGGGGCCTTCGGGGACGGCCGACGGCACGGGGCTTTCGGAGACGGCCGACGGCGGGGGGCTTTCGGGGACAGGGGCCGGCGCCGCGGCGACGCCCCAGTGGCGCACCGCGTCGAAGGGGTACAGCGGCAGGGAGGTGCGGCGAGCCGTCTCGGGGCCGGGCAGGAGTTCCCAGGACACCTCGCAGCCCCGCTCCCAGCAGTGGGCGACCAGCGTCAGCCAGTCCTCCCAGGTGGCGACCGCGTCGGCGACGTTCGGGACACCCGCGGGGAGCCCGGCCTCGGCCGGTCCCATGACCGCAGAGCGGGTCACCTCCAGGAGGTGGCCGGCGGGCGGCGCCGCGCCGGCCGGCAGCGTACTGCCATGCGTCAGGGAGCGCAGTTCGTACGCGGGCGGCGACATCCGCACCGTGGCGAGTTCCGCCTGGATCTCTCCCAGCAGCTCCTCGCAGACGTCGAGATCCCCGCCGTCCAGCGCCGCCTCCACGGCCTGTGCGTGGTACAGCGCGCAGCGCAGCGCCACATCCCAGGGCAGCGCCCCGGCGGAGGCGAACGCCGCGTACTCGCCGGCGTCCAGCGCCGCCAGCGCATCGGGCACGGCCCCCAGGGCGGCCAGGGACTCGAGCGCGCCGCAAGCGGTGCGGAACTCCTCCCCGGTCCATGCCGCCCGCCCCTCGAGCGCGCCGGGGCCCGGGCGTTCCCGGGCGGCGCGCAACCGCGGAAGCAGGGCGACGGGCGACGCACCGGCGGTCTGCGGGGCCTTGTCCCGGAAGCCGATCCCCAGGACCACGGGCCCTCGCGGCAGTGGCGCGGAGTCCTCGCGCAGGGCCGAGTCCAGTGCTCCCAGGGTCGGGGCCACCCAGGCCCGGCGCAGTCGCCGGTGGCTCCGGGACCGCTGAAGCGTCAGGGCCACGTCGGCATGCGCCGGCGGGTGCGGCGCCGCGGTGACGGCCTGCGCGAGCTGTTCACGGAGGCGGTCGAAGGATGCGGGCGTGTGGGCCGACAGGGGGAAGATCTGCGGCGTCCACGGCTCGGCGCCGGAGCCGTGCCCGGTGTGCCGTGGCGTGGACGGCGTGGCCGGTGGCTGCTCAAGCACGATGTGGCCGTTGCTGCCGCCCATGCCCAGGGCGGTGACCGCCGCGCGCCGGGGGTGGGAGGTCAGGGCCCACCGGTGCGTGCGGGTGCTGATGTAGAGGCCGCTGCCGTCCAGCCGGATGTCGGGGTTCAGCTCGCCGTGCCCCACGGTGGCGGGCACCACGCCCTCGCGGACGGCCAGCACGGCTTTGATGATCCCGGCCATGCCGGCCGCGGTGTCCAGGTGTCCCACCGAGGACTTCACCGCGCCCACGGCGCAGGGGGCGGTGACGCCGAGGTGTTCGCGTGCCTCCCGGAGCGCGGCCAGCTCGATCGGGTCGCCCAGCGGCGTGCCGGTGCCGTGGGCCTCCACATAGCCCACGGTCCCGGGGTCGATCCCGGCGTCGGCGAGCGCCGCGAGGACCACGTCCCGCTGTCCTCGCACGCTGGGCGCGGCGAAGCTCTGCCGCTCCGCGCCATCGTTGTTGAGCGCGGATCCGCGCAGGACGGCGTGCACGGTGTCGCCGTCGCGGAGGGCCTGCGCCAGGCCCTTGAGGACGACGATGCCGACGCCGCTGCCGGGCACGGTGCCCGTGGCCGACCGGTCGAAGGGGCGCAGCTCCCCGTCCGGTGACATCGCGCTCCCGTCGACGGCCTGGTAGCCGTGTTGCTGGGGGAGCTGGAGCGACACGGCCCCGGCCAGGGCGATGTCGCACTCCCCGGCCAGCAGGCTGCGCCTGGCCAGATGGACCGCGGTCAGCGCCGTGGAGCACAGGCTGTTGACGTACACGCTGGGACCGCGCAGGTCCAGGTGGTAGGACACGCGCAGCGGCAGCGCGGCGGGGGTGTCCGACATACTGCGGTGCGTCCTCGCGCCGCTTTCCGGGCTCGGGAGGAGGGCCGCGTAACGGTTCTCGCCGGCCCCGCAGAAGACTCCGACGCGCCGGTCCGGTCCGTACCCGGCAAGGCCCGCGTGTTCCAGCGCGTGTACGGACTCCTGGAGGAACAGCCGGTGTTGCGGATCCATCGCGGCCGCTTCAGCGGGGGCGATGCCGAAGTACGCGGCGTCGAAGAGGTCGATGCCGTCGAGAAGCCCGGCGACGGGCACGTAGCGCGGGTTCGAGAGCGTGTCCTCGGGTACGCCCCTGGCCCGCAGTTGCCCGTCGGTGAGCCTGACCACGGAGGTCTCGCCGTCGACCAGGCGGGCCCAGTAGCGTTCCGTGTCGTCGGCTCCGGGGAAACGGCAGGCCATACCGATCACGGCGATGGACTGATCTTCCTGCTGAACCGTCATACGCGTCCCTTGTCGTCCTCGGAGCGGCGGCTCAGCGAGCGAGCGACGGCCGCCACGGTCGGGTACTTGAACAGGTCCGTGATGGGGATGTCGGCCGAGATCCGCTGCCGGAGCAGGCGGTGAAGGCGGATCAGGGTGAGCGAGGTGCCGCCCAGCTCGAACAGGCTGGCGTCGCGCGGCACCCGTTCACCGCCCACTCCGAGCACCTCGGCCCACAGCCCGGCGAGCCGCTGTTCCAGCGCGGTGCGCGGGGTGGCGTGTGCCGCGACATCCTGTCCTTCCTGGGGCCGGGGCAGGGCTCGGGTGTCCACTTTGCCGGTGGCGGTCACGGGCAGTTCCGCCAGGCGGAGGAGGTGGGTGGGCATGAGCTCGGCGGGGAGGCGGTCGGCGAGGTGAGCGCGCAGCTCGTCGGGGCCGATGTCCCCCGATGACACGAAGTGGACGAGCAGCGAGTCGTCGCGCTCGGTGCTGATGGTGACCACCGCGTCGTTCACGCCGGGGTGCTGGAGGACGAGGCTGCGGACGCCGTCCAGTTCGACGCGCAGCCCCCGCACCTTCACCTGGGCGTCCTCACGGCCGAGGAATTCCAGGACGCCGTCCTCACGGAACCGGGCCAGGTCCCCGGTCCGGTACAGCCGCGCGCCCGTGTCGTCGGTGAACGGATGCGGGATGAAGCGCTCGCGGGTGAGCTGGTCCCGGTTGGCGTACCCGAGGGCGAGCGGCAGTCCGCCCAGGTGGAGTTCCCCCACAAAGCCCGGCGGGAGTACCTGGCCGCCCGGTCCGAGCACATACGCCTGGGCGCCCGGGATCGGGCGGCCGATGGGTACGGTGCCCGTGGCCATGTCTGTGGCCGGGGAAGCCTCGTGGAAGGTGGCCTCGATGCCCGCTTCGGTGGGGCCGTAAAGATTGACCGTCCGGGCGCCGCACGCGCGGTGGACGGCGTCGACCACCCATTGCTCCAGCTGCTCGCCACCGGAGAACACCCGGCGCAGGGCGGCGCACTCGCCCAGCCCCTCCTCCGCGAGTACGGCCTTGAGCAGCGTGGGGACGAACTGCACCACGGACACCTCGTGCTGACGCATCTCCCGCAGCATGTGCGCCGGGTCGCGGTGCGCGGAAGGCGGTGCGACCACGGCGAGCGCCCCCACGGTGAGCGGAGCCAGGTACTCCCACAGGGAGGCGTCGAAGACGGGTGGCGTCTTGAAGTAGAAACGGTCCTGGCCGTGGAAGCCGAAGTCACGGCGTTTCCAGTTCAGGTTGTTCGCGAGCGCCCGGTGCGGAACCGCCACGGCCTTGGGCAGGCCCGTGCTGCCCGAGGTGGTGATGAGGTAGGCCGGATCCCCACCCGAGACGGGGACGTCGTCGAACGCGAGTCCGGGACCGACCGGCTCGGCGTCAGTGTGGGTGGCGGCGTCGACCAACGAAAGTGTCGCCGGTAGCCCGTGGTCCGCTGTGGCTCCTTGGACCACTGCCGCGGCGGCTCCGGCCTCGGAGACCACGAACGCGCGTCGGCGCGCGGGCTGCTCCAGGTCGACGGGCAGAAAGGCGAGGCCACAGCGCATCACGGCCAGTGCCGCGGCGACGAACCGGGCCGACCTGGGCAGACACAGCGCCACCGGACGGCCCGGGCGCAGCCCGAGGCGGGCGATGCGAGCGGCGAGGTTCCGGCTGGTCTCGTCCAGTTCCCGGTAGGTGATCTCGCGTCCCTGCTCGATCAGGGCGATCGCCTGGGGGGACCGCTTCACCTGCCGCGCGAACATCGCGGGAACCAACTGGTCGGGCTCCGACGTGACACGGGCATTCCAGGTGTCGAGCACCTGGGAGCGGTCCTCCTCCGGGGCCAGTTCCACGGCGCGGACGGGACCGTCCCATCCCGCGAGAATTCGCGTGAGCACCTCATGAAAGGCCCGGGCAATACGCCGTGCCGTGTCGGTGTCATAGAGCTGGGTCTTGAAGTCGAGCCGACCGCTGATCTCGGAGCCGATCATGTTGACGGAGAGCAGGAGATCCGCCTTGCCGTCACGGGGAGCCAGCGGGATTCGCTCGACCTCGATGTCCGGAAGTCGAAGTTCCGACTCGGGCGCATCGTTCAGGGACAGCATCACGGGTATACCCGAATGGCCTCCCCTGGCCTGGAGCGTACGCATGCACGCCCATAACTGGCCCAAGGGGGCTTCCTGATGATCGAAACACTCGAAAAGGGAATCCTGAACCGACCGCACATATCCCTGTAGGCTCAGTTCCTCCTGAGGGAGGCAGCGGAAGAGGAGCATATCGGTGAACAGGCCGACAGTCTGGCTGTATTCACCTCTCCGCCAGTCCATGGCCGGATAGGCGATCGCCACGTCCTCCGACCGCAGAAAATGTTGCAGCGTCACCGAGAGAGCGGACAGCAGAAGGGAGAACGGGGTGACCCTTAATCGTTCACCGGCCGCGACGAGATCGCCGGGCAGCTCGACCGGGACCGAGGACGTGCGCAGTAAATCCCCCTGAGAAAGGCCGGGGTTGCGCAAGGGGGCGGCGATGCCGTTCATCCCTTCGAGATACTTGCCCCAGAATTCCGCCTGCTGATGCCCCGCCGGAGAGGCAAAGCGCTCCCGCTGTTCCGCGATGTAGTCGAAGTACTCCGCCATGGATGTCGGCCGACCGAGCCGACCGGCGCCCTGCGGACCGGCCGAGTATCCACGCGCCAGATCCTGCGTGATCAGGGGGATGGAGGCGGCATCCACCGCCACATGGTCGAAGACCAGCAGCAGCACGGCCTCACAAGGCGCGGTGCGGAACAGGTGAGCGCGCAGCCGGCGCTCGGCGTCCGGCCCGAAGGGCGTCGAGGCCGCCTCGGCGATGCGCTCGTCGAGTTCCTCCGTGGGCACGTCGTGCACGCTCAGCACCTCGGCAGGAAGGCCGCAGACCTGCTGACGCGGGACGCCGTCCCCGGATTCCTCCATGGACACCCGTAACAACGGATGGCGCTCCATCACCTGCCGGACGGATTCCTCCAGCGCCGCCCGGGAAATGGGCCCGTTGAGACGGAATGCCACTGGCACGTTATAGAGGTCGCTGCCCTGATTCAGCTGCTGCGCCGCCCACACCGCTCGCTGCTGTTGACTGAGCGGGGCCCAGGGGCCGGTCACGGCGAAACTCCGGGAATTATCAAGAATCGCTGCTCAACAATCAGAACGTGCGTCATCAGCTTGCCCCCGCTCAACCGGACAACCCCCGCCGAGCCGCTCCGAAAGGCGGCTTATTCAGATGCGAAGGTCAGTCAGCAAATCTGAAATCTCATCCGTTCCAAGCGGTAACAAGGACAGCAGCAACGACCACAAATGGCAAGTGACCTAAATCACGCCGAGCCTTTGGATTGGATGGCCCGGCGTCCGATAGGGCGCGATGATCCCCGGATATCGCGCATCGCCCTGTTCAGTCACTCTGGTCCGAAGGTGTGCGGGACGGGAAATGCGGTGAGTCCCGTGACGTACGAGCGGATAGGCCGCGGCCAACCGGCCCGATTACCACCTCGACCGCGCACGCAATGGCTGATCAGCAGGCCTGTCCGCGCTCTGGCCGTGATCGTTCCGGATCTGCTGAACCCCTTCTTCGCGGACATCCGCAAGGGGGACGGGCCCCAACCCCCGGAAGCTCGACCTCAGAGGCAGGGGCAATTTGGAAACTGCCGGTGTGACGGCCGATGACACCTTCCTGTCGAGGGACGCCCGCCGACCCCGGACCCCCTCCCGAGGAGGGCGCCCGGGATGCGTTCAGCGTGCCGTGGCGCCGTCCGGGTCGAGCGACCCGAGGGACCCCGGGAAGAGGTATTTCCTCGCCGGGGCGGTGGTGCCGTGTGCCCAGGCGCCGAAGAAGCCGGTGAGGTCCTCGCCGGACACCTCCTCGGCGAGCGCCTCGAACTGCGGCCAGGACGCGTTGCCGTAGCGGTGGTCGCGCTGCCACCGCTTGAGGGTGCCGAAGAACGCCGGATCCCCGACCGTGCGGCGCAGGGCGTGCAGCATCATGGACCCCTTGCTGTACAGGGCACTGGCCAGTTCGCTGCCCCGACCGGGGTCGTACAGCCGCGTCGTCCAGAAGTCGGGGTCCTCCCTGCTCTCCTCCACCATGGAGCGGTAGAAGCCGTTGTCCAGGTCGTCTCCGGACTTCTCCTCGTACCACAGCTGGACGGCGTACTGGGCGAAGCACTCGGCCAGGCAGCCGTCCCGCCAGTCGGAGAGGGAGACGCTGTCGCCGAACCACTGGTGGGTGTTCTCGTGGACCATGGAGGTGTCGAAGAACCCCCCGTGGTACGTCGGGCGGCTCTGAGTCTCCAGGGCGAACGGACCGCTGCCGTCGTCTCCGGCGATGACGATCGCGCCTGCCGAGGAGAACGGGTACGGGCCGAACTTCGAGGCCAGGAAGTCGATGACGTCGGGCAGCAGGGCCTCCGTCTCCGGGTCGGCGGTGGCCCCGGGGCTGTAGGCGTGGACGACGGGGGTGCCGTCGGAGAGCTCCGAGGTGTGCACCGTGAACTTGTCGATGGCGATGGTGCTGAGGAACGTGGCCATCGGCCGGTCCTCGTACCAGCGGAACGTGGTCGTGCCCCGGCCGGTGGTGGTGGCGCCCGGCCTCCCGTTGCCGACCACCGTCCAGCCGTCGGGGACCGTGGCCGTGAGCCGGAAGGTCGCCTTGTCCGAGGGGTGGTCGTTGGCCGGGTACCAGGCCGTGGCGGCGTGCGGCTCGCCCGACACGTTCGCGCCGCCGTCGGCGAGGGTGTGCCAGCCCTCGCCGACCGGTTCGCCGGAGTAGCGGACGCGGACGGAGAAGCGCGCGTTCTTCGCGAGCGGCCGGGCGGGGGTGATGACGAGTTCGTGCGCGCCCTCGCGGGAGACGGCGCGTGCGGGTGTGCCGTCCACGGTGACGGAGGTGACCTGGAAGCCTTCCAGGTCGAGGTGGAACCGGTCCAGGTCCTGCGCCGCGACGGCCTGCACCGTGGTGTCGCCCTCCAGGTGGCGGGGGCGGGCCGGGTCGTAGTTCACGCGCACGTCGTACTGCGTGACGTCGTATCCGGAGTTCCCGTCGTCGGGGTAGTACGGGTCACCGACGCCGGGGCCTCCCGGGGCGGCGGAGGCGGGCAGGGTGGTGAGCACGATGCCGGCGGCCACAGCCGTGGCCAGGGTGGTGGTGCGGCGTTGCCGTTTCCAGCGGGCGGGCATGGTCTGCTCCTTCGAGGACGGGGTCGTCGGGGCGCCGGAAGGGGGCGGGGGTCAGCGGCGCGCGGCGAGCTGCCAGACCGCGCTGATGAACGCGTTGGTGCTGAGGGTCTCGGTCTGCGGGTCCACGTTCTCGACGCGGTCGCACGCGTCGTGAGTGCAGTCGTCGATCCCCGTGGCGAAGCCGCCCACCGGGATGCCGACGTCGCCGAACGACACATGGTCGCTCCCGCCGATGCCGATCTCGAACGTGGGAAGATTCCGGGCCGCGAACCAGCTCTCGAACGCCTCGGCCGCCGCGGGGTCGTCGTGGACGACGAGCCACTGCCGGATGTCCTTCGTGCCGGCCATGTCCACGTTCAGGTAGACGTCGATCCGGTAGCGTTCGGCGGCGGACAGGCCCCGCACATAGGCGGTGGACCCCACCATGCCGGCCTCCTCGGCGCCCCACCAGGCGAACCGCAGATGGCGGTCCGGCGCGAGACCCGTCCTGGACACCTCGAGGGCGGTGGCGAGCAGGGCGGCGGAGCCGGAGCCGTTGTCGTTGATGCCGGGACCGGCCTCCACGCTGTCGAGGTGCGCCCCGGCGAACACGACATGCTCGGGATCGCCACCGGGCCAGTCCGCGACGAGGTTGTGGCCGGTGGCGCCGTCGTGCGTGAAGCGGTGCAGGGTGGTACGGAAACCCGCCTTGTCCAGCGCGGCCTTCACATAGGCGACCGAGTCGCGGTAGCCCCGGGTGCCGTGCGCGCGGTTGCCCCCGTCGCGGTCCGCGATCCGCTGGAGGGCGTCGAGGTGCGGCATGACCTGGTCCGCGGTGACGACGGGCGGGACCAGATCCGCGCGCGGTTCGGCCGCGGCGGCTGAGGCGCCCGCGAGCGCGGCGCACAGGCCGAGGGCCACGGCCACGTGGCGGAGCCGGGACGACGCGCGCGATCGGGATGTGCGAGGGCCGGCTGTACGGCGACCAGGTGTGCTGATCGGGTCCATCGGTATGGGCCTCTCCGTGATGGGGCGATGGCGAGTGCGCCAGGGCGGTTGCGGTGGCCTGGCGCCCAGACGGAGAGACGGGGTGCCCGCGACGTCGGTTGTAAAGAGATCACAAAGTGCCGGAGCCCGTACCCCGCCCCTCCCGTACGGCTCCACCGAAATTCCTGTGCGCACGGGTACCCAGAGGCCCGTCAGTCGGTCTGGAACTGCCACACCGACGGCAGCGCTCCGAAGGAGTCAGGCATGATGCGACGCATCACCACCAGTGCCGGGATTCTGGCCGCCGCAGGAGTCCTCACCCTCTCCATGGCCACCTCGGCCTCCGCCGCCCACGGCGACCTCCGCAACAGCACCTGGCACATCGTCAACCCCAGCGGCTGTGTCGTGGTACCGCTGGAGGACAACAGGTTCCACGTGTACAACTCCACCAACGAATACGCCCTCGCCTACCAGAACATCACCTGCACCGGACCGGTCATCGATGTGATCCCGCCCGGCGGTCGCTCCGCGGAGGGCCCCATCGCCGTTCTGGGCCGAGCCGTCTGGGTCGATTGACGAAACCCCAGGGTGGCGTCTACGCCACCGCGCGGTCGAGCGAGTCCAGCAACCAGGAGTGCGCCTCGCCGACGGTGACGTCCTCGCCCGTGATGTCGCCGACGAGCTGCCAGTAGCGGCGCATGCTCGGGCCTCGGTCGACCGCCGCGACGCGTAGCAGGGCGCGCCGGAACGTCGGGCTGTCAGGCGTGCCCCGCGTCGTCGCGTGCGCCTCGACGAACCGGTCGAGCAACGGTCCGGGGCCCGGCTGCTCGCCCGCTCGCACAAGTGGGCGGGCGAGTTCGCACGCCTCGCCGATTCCCCCGTCGAGCAAGGCGTTCTGATAGGCGACGAACTCTGTGCCGGTACGTGTGCGTGCCCAGATCTGTTGCCGGAGCCGGTGGTCGTCGACGATCGCGACCAGCGTGGCGTAGGCGACCACCTGCTCGGCGGTGGGGTCGTTCGGTGGCTCGGGGACGCTGACGGAGATGAACATGCTGGCGCCGTCCTCGGGCATCGCGGGCAGGGCGAGGCGGCTCCAGAACACCTCGAGCACATGCTGTGCCGCCCGGCCGTCGGCGACCGCGGCCAGCAGCTCCAACCTTGCGGCCCGCTCGGCCGGTGCCGCCTCCTCGACGGCGCGGAGCGAGGCGCGGCGCCAGGCCAGCGTCGCCAACTCGACGTCGATCTTGGCGCGTTCCTGTGCGGCGGCTTCGGCGACGGATCCGCGGCCGCTGAGCACGGTGTCGATCGCCGTCAGCCCGAGCCCGAGTGCCCGCAGCCGACGCAGCAGCGCCAGCCGGTCCACCACGTCCGCGGGGAAGCGACGGTGCCCACCGGTGCTGCGGACCGACTCGACGTAGCCCTCGTCGCAGTAGAAGCGGATCGTGCGCACGGGCACACCGGTCAGCTGTGAGAGCTCGCCGATGGACAGGGTGTCCTCGCGCACTTGAACCTCCACCCGGGTGGAGTTCCTACCCTACGCCGCATGACACAGACGGATATCGACCGACTGGCCTCGGGCCTGCTCGCACAGACAGCGGCGTTCGCGGATGCCGTGGACGGCGCCGACTGGGACGCCTTCGTACCGACGTGCCCCGAATGGCGGCTTCGGGTCCTCGTCGGACACCTCGGGCAGGCACCGCGCTGGGCGGCGGGAATCGTGCGCGGCGGCTCGGCCGACGGCATCCCAGATCCGCGTGAAGCGATGCCCCCGCAGGACTGGCGGACATGGCTGCTCGCGGGGGCTTCGGAGCTTGTCGAGGCCGTGCTGGCGGTCGGTCCTGACACACCGGTATGGACGCTCGTCGGGCCGGGACCGGCGTCGTTCTGGCTGCGGCAGGCGACGCACGACACGTCGGTGCACGCCGTCGATGCCGCGTTGCCCGCCGGTGTGCCGTACGCCCTCGAGCCCGACCTGGCGGCCGACGCGGTGACCCAGTACCTGGAGCTGCTGTCCTCGCCGGCGGCCGCGACATTGAAGCCCGCCGTGGCCTTGTTGTGGGGTGCGGGCTCGATCGGGCTGCGGCCTTCCGAAGAGTCGGTCGAGGGGTGGGTGATCACATGCACCCCGACGGGGGTGTCGTGGCGACGGGGCCCGGGGTCGACGGACGTCACCGTGACGGGGGCGGTGGAAGACCTGCTGCTGGTGCTGATGCGACGCCTGCCGCCACAACGCGTGGCGATCGATGGGGACGAGCGGCTGTTCGACCACTGGCTGGCCCATTCAGCGCTGTAGGCGGCAGTCCGGCTGAACAAGAGTATGGCTCTCACCGACGGGGGATGCGGTGAGAGCCATACTCAGTGTGGCACAGAATAAGCACCGAAGTACCCGATCCGGGCCGTAAATCTCGCATATATCCATCACTTGGGCCTCACACGTCCCAGCCGCCACAGCGGTGACCACTCCTCGCGGCCCCGCACGGTGCGGGGGGAACGTCCGCGGAGCCACTTGACCTTGCCCAAAGGTGAAGGCCGACAGTGTCTGTGGCAACCAGGCCGCGAGCTGAGCCCGCTCGGCTCCTGCCGAACCCGGATGAGAGGAACCCGCATATGGATGACGACGCTCTCCTGGCCGAGCAAATGGCCTACTACAGGGCGGGCGCGGCCGAATACGACCGGCCCTACGCGGAGCGCGAAGAGCTGAAGCGGTTGCTGGCTGCCGTCGATGAACTCCCGATCGCCGGGGATGTGCTGGAGCTGGCCTGCGGAACGGGCCAGTGGACCCCGAGGCTGGCCGCGCGGGCGCGGTCGGTGACGGCTGTCGACGCGGCGGCCGAGGTGCTGGCCCTCGCCCGGGCGCGCACCGCGTCCCCCACCGTCCAGTTCCTTGAGGCCGACCTGTTCTCGTGGCGGCCACCACGGCGCTACGACACGGTGTTCTTCGCCTTCTGGCTCTCGCATGTCCCGCCGACGCGGTTGCCCGACTTCTGGAACACCGTCGCCGCCGCGCTCGCGCCGGGCGGCAGAGCGATCTTCATCGACGACGGCCCCGCCGCTGCCGCGGAGGAGGAGGTTCTCGCGAACCAGCCCGCCCCCGCGGCGCTGCGCCGGCTCGATGACGGCAGTCAGTACCGCATCGTGAAGGTGTTCCACGATGTCCAGACACTCACGGACGACCTCACCGCGCTGGGCTGGTCGGTCCGCATCCGGCCCGTGGCCGGGAACTTCATCGGCATCGCGGAACCACCGGCCACCGCCGGCTGAGAAGCCGCGGCCGCGGCGCCCGAGCCGTACAGGTCGGACTTGACCTTCGAGTTGGTTGAAGCTCAATGATCGCCGGGTGCCACATTCCGAACACATGCCGACCCCCGACCCGACCATGGACGCCATCGGCCAAGCAGTCGCCGAAGGCCGAGCCGGCGACACCGCTTCCGCCCGCCGGAAACTCCTGGACCTGTGGTCCGCGACCGGTGTCACCGGCGACCCACTGCACCGCTGCACCATCGCGCACCATCTGGCAGATCTCCACCAAGACCCCGCCCAGGCTCTGATCTGGGACATTCGAGCCTTGGACGCTGCCGACGCCGTGACCGAGCAGCGCGTCCAGGAGCACCACGCCGGCCTTCACATCGCCGGTTTCTACCCGTCCCTGCATCTCAACCTCGCCGACAACTACCGCCGGCTCGGGTCCTTCGAGGCCGCCATCGAACACAGCGACGCGGCCAAGGAGCATGCGCCGAACCTCCCCCAGGACTCCTACGGTGACCTTCTTCGTGAGGCCATCGGTCAGGTGGCCGAGGCCATCGACCGGCGGGACACCGCCGCGCGGGCCTCCGCGCCCGGTGCGGGCGCATAGCTCTCCCCCCGTCGAAGTGACCCGGTGCTGCCCCGACCGGTCGGGGCAGCACCGCCTGCGGACGCGTGACCGACGGTCAGCCGGTCGGCGTCCGCTCGCGTTCCTTCCGCTGCGGCTGCGGGTTCGCCTCCTCCCGCAAGCCAAAGCGGGAGTACAGCCGCTGTAGCCCCGGGGGCGCCCACCACGTGGCCTTGCCGCCCAGTCGCATCGCGGCGGGGAGCAGCACACCGCGGATGAGTGTCGCGTCCATCAGGACTGCGAGCGGCAGCCCGACGCCGTACGCCTTCACCAGGGAGATGTCCGACGCCGTGAACGCGAGGAAGACGATCGAGATGGCCACGGCGGCGGCGGTCACGATCCGCCCCGTGCGCTCCAGAGCGTGGGTCACGGCCTTCGTCGGGGAACCGGTCAGCTCGTACTCCTCCCGCATACGGGACAGCAGGAACACCTGGTAGTCCATGGCCAGGCCGAAGGCGAGGCCGAAGAGGATCACCGGGATCGTCGCGGCGATGTTGCCGGTCGGGGTGAAGTCGCCGAACAGCCCGGCCAGGTGGCCGTCCTGGAACACCCACACCAGGGCGCCGAACGTCGCCGTCAGGCTGAGCAGGCTGAGCACCACGGCCAGGAAGGGCAGCAGGACACTTCCGGTGACCAGGAACAGCAGCACCAGCATCGCGAGCATCAGCGTGCCGAGCGCGTACGGCAGCGACTCCATCAAGGCGGCCGACGCGTCCTTGTTGGTCGCCGCCATGCCGCCCACCAGGACCTCGAACGGCGCCTCGGTGTCCCTGACCTCGCCGACGAGCTGCCGTGCCTCATCAGGACTGTCCGACGCCGGTGTCACCGAGAAGTAGACGGCGCCCTTGGCCGCGAAGCCTCGTGACCGCTCGTCCGGGCGCGTGACAAGGGCTCCTTCCGCGTAGCCGCCGGTGGATGTGCGCACCGCGGCGACACCGGGCAGCGACGACAACCGCTTCGCGTACCCCTCGACGGCCTTCCCGTCCGATCCGCTCTCGGGCGCGACGACCACCAGCGCGTTCTGTCCGCTGCCGACGAAGTCCTCCTTGACGGCGGTTGCGACCCGGCGTGCGGATGACGACTCCGGCATCACGCGCTCGTCCGGCATGCCGATGTTGATGCCGAGGAACGGCGCGCCGAGCAGCAGCAGAAAGAGCGTGGCCATCGTGGCGATCGGCAGGGGACGCCGCATCACCAGTGTCGCCAGGCGGTGCCAGAAGCCGTTCGTGGCGGCGGCACCCTCGCCGTCCGCGGCCCCGGCGGCGCGCTTCCTGCGGCCGAAGGCCCGGCCGCGCTCGATCCGGTCGCCCAGGACGACGAGCACCGCGGGAAGCACGAGCAGCGCGGCCGCGCCGGACACCACCGCGGTCAGCACACCCGCATAGCCCATGGACCGCACGGCCATGAGCGGGAACCACACCATGGTGCTGGAGGCCACCGCGACCGTGAGCGTCGAGAAGAGCACCGTCCGGCCGGCCGATGCCATCGTCGCCCGCAGCGCCTCCTCGGTCTGTTTCCCGGAGCCCAGCTCCTCCCGGTAGCGGTTGACGAAGAGCAGGCTGTAGTCGATCGCGAGCCCCAGACCCAGCAGGGTCACGATGCTCGCGGAGAGGGCCCCGATGGTTGTCACCTCGGCCAGGATCCACATCAGCCCCATGGAGAGCGTCATGACGACAATGGCGACGATCAGCGGCAGGGCGGCGGCCATCAGGCTTCCGAAGACGAAGACCAGCACGACCAGGGTGAGGGGGATGGCGATGGCCTCGCCGGTCTGGGCGTCCTTCTGCCCCTGCTCCAGAAACTCGACCTGGAACTTCGTATTGCCGCCGAACGTCACGTCGAGACCGGCACGCTCGCTCTCATAGGCGTCGGCCAGCTCGGCCACGCGCTTCTGCGCCGTGGAATCATCGCCGGTCACCATGCCGGTGATCAGGGCCTTGTCGCCCTTTCTGCTCTTCATCTGGGGCGGCTTGCCCGCCGCCCAATAGGAGGTGATGTTCTCGACTCCGGGCTCCTCGCTCAGCTCCCGGGTGAGCTTGCCGGCCGTGGCCTCGACGGCGGGATCGTCCACGCTGCCGTCGACGGCGACGAGCACGGTGAGGTTGGGCTGGCCTTGGCCGAATGTGCTGGAGAGCGTCTTGACAGCGCGCCCGGACTCCGAGTTCGGGTCGTCGAACCCTCCGGCGGCCAATTTGCCGAAGAGGGTCGTACTCGCCGCTCCCCCGGCCACGGCGAGGAGGAGACTTACGACGAGAACCGCCACTCGGCGCCGGATGACCAGTCCGGCCAGTCCGTCAAACATTTTTCTGTCCTTTCCAGAACTCGGTATGTGGAGCACTACCGCTCTCTGGACGGACCGGGCCGCCCCGGATGTGACATCACGGGTCTCGTCGTCGGTGGCTGATATGTTGACCGGCCCGGACGGCGCTGGGGTCGGGAGTGTGATGGGGACGATCCTCAAGGGGATGAACCGCGTTCGGTGGCATGAGTTGACACATGCGTACGGATCCGCGGACGACGTTCCGGGCCGGCTGTCGCGGGTGGCGTGGGGTGACGCCAGGACGAGCGCTGAGGCGCTGAGCGACCTCGGCCTGTGGCTGGGTGAGCTGGCGGTCTTCGACGCGACTGTCGCGGCGGTTCCGTTCCTGTGGGATCTCGCGGTGGCCGATGGCGTCACCGATCGGCCTGGGGTGATCGAACTGCTTCAGGCGATCCTCGAACACGGGAACGCTGCCCAGATCGAGGTCCAGCGCGCGGCTCACCGTGCCGTGCTCGGCGGACGGAGCACGGCGGGCGTGCTGACCGGTGACGAGGATCCCGCGGTGCGGGTGGCGGCTCGCGGGCTGGCGGACGCGATCGACGGCCACGTCTGTGCGTCCTGCCGCCCGGCCTGATGGCCGGCCGTGCGCTGTCCCGCGCCCTGGACCGGGCAGGCCCTCCGCGCGGACCCGCCCGGCCGACCGCCTCTGGACCTACAGCGTGCCGCGCATCAGCAGATGCCCCCTGCGGTGCCTCTCTCCCTCACGCGGCTCGCGCAGCATCCGGCCGACTTCGGTGAACTCCGCCGCGTGAGCCAGGCCGGCAAGCTCATCGATCGGCCACCGGTAGGCCGGCGCCACCTTGTGGTCGAACTCCACCACCGGGCCGCCCTCGGACTCGAAGAAGCCGAGCAGGAGGTAGCCGCCCGGGGCCAGCACCCGGCGGAACTCGTCGAAGTACGACGGTATTTCCTGGGGCGGGGTGTGGATGAGCGAGTACCAGGACACGATGCCGGCCAGCGCACCGTCGGCCAGGTCCAGGGCGTCCATCGAACCGACCTCGAAACGCAGGTCGGGGTATGCCTCACGGGCAAGATCGATCATCACGGGCGACAGATCGACGCCAAAGATGTTCAGCCCCAGGTTCCGCAGGTGCGCCGTCACACGGCCCGGGCCACATCCGAGCTCCGCGACGAGCCCGGCGTCGTCGGGCCGCACGGAGTCGGCGAACGCGGCGAGTACCGCGCGATCCAAGGGGAGATCGTCGAGTTCATTTCGAGCGAATTCGGCATACGGAACGGCCATGGCGTCGTAGGCCGCCGCCGTAGCACTCAGATACGAGGATGCAGACACACGGCGGACCCTACCGAGTGCTCGGAGACTGCGGGCCGCCTCGCGTCGACTACCCGCCCAGGGGCCGGACTCGGAGGCCGTCGCCGCCCGATGTGACGAAGGCGGGGCGACCGTGCAGTTCGATGAACGCCATGCCGGGGACTATAGATCCGTGGACACGATCGACACCCCCGTACCGGGTTTCCGGCTCGACTGGCGCGGCAACCACTATCCCGGCACGCCCGTCGACGACCTGTGGCTGGCCGTCTTCAGGGCGCCGGACGGGGTGTGGTGGTTCGACGCGTACTTCATCGGACGCGTGCCGTTGCGCGGTGGCGTGTCACGGGCCGCCGCGTTCGCCCGCTGGCTGCTGGCAGCCCCGCCCGAAGGCCCGTACGAGACGGAGTTCGTGCTCGTTCGCGGCGAGCCACAGGCCGGAACGCGGCAGATCGCGGAGGGCACCCTGCTGACGGTCGAGCTGCTGATGGGCCGCGAACAACCTGGCGGGCCCGAGTTCCTTCAGGTGATGCTGTTCGGCGAGACGCCGGTGCGCCACCTCGCCTTCGAAGTGTGCGCGCCACTGGACTGCCAGCCGATGCCACGCGCCGAGCTCGAACGCGCGGCGACCGGACTCCTCGCGATCTGTGCCGAGGAACTCCCGGAGGCCGATGTCTGAGCGCGCACGTCGCCTCGGCGCTTTTTCCCCCGGGCGCCGCATGCCGGAACCACGCGGAGCGCGGTCCGCTCGGCAACCCTGGATACATGACACAGCGGACCAGCCCGCAGGACTCGCAGCCCCGGCCGCCCACGGGTGCCACACATGCCGACTACAGTGGCGCCGTCTACGGCTCGCTGCTCGCCGCCTCCGTGGTGGCCGGCGCCGGAACGCTCGGCTCGCTCCCGCGGCTGGAACTCGCCTTGCTGCTGCTGTGTACCGGGGTGGTGTTCTGGGCCGCCCACGTCTTCTCCCGGCTCTTCGGAGCGCGGATGGTGCGTCAGTCGCTGAGCTGGAAGCAGGTCCGCCGCGTGTGTGCCGGCGAGCGGCCGATCGTCGAGGCGGCCGTGCCACCGGCCGCTGCCGTGGCGATCAGTCCGCTTCTCGGACTGGGGGTCCCCGGAGCGGCATGGCTGGCACTCGCTGTCGCCCTGGCCGAGCAGGTCGGCTGGGCGAGCCTCGCCGCCGTCCGGGCGGGCGCCTCAGTCCGCCTCACCGTGCTCGCCGGCACGGTCAATCTTCTCCTCGGGCTCGTCATCGTGGTCCTCAAGGTCTCGCTCCACCACTGACTGGCCATCCGGTTCAAAAAACGCGTTCAGGCCGGTCTCGAGCATGATGCGGTCGACGGTCCCGGCCAGGGTGTCGGCCGCGTCGATGACCGTCTCGACGCCGCCGGGCAGAAGATCACGCTCCCGGTACCAGGAGCGCAGCTCCGCCTCGCCGTACTCCCTCGCCTGGGGCTTGGTGGCGTGGCGGGCCAGGGTCTCCTCGAAGGGCACGTCCAGGTAGAAGCCGTACGTCCGGCCGCGGTGGTCGGCGCGCAACCGGGCGAGCATGTCGCCGAAATGGTCGGCATAGAGGATGCCTTCGACCACGACGTGGTAGCCCGCGTCGAGGGCGTAACGGGCGACGGTGTCGATCAGCCCGATGTTCGCCGCTCCGGGTCGGTCGCGTTCCCGCAGGACGACGCGGCGCAGGTGGTCCTGGGCGACCAGGGCCAGGCCACGGCCGAACCGCTCGCGGATACCGGCCGCGACACTCGACTTGCCCGAGGCGCTGTTGCCGCGCAGAACGACCAGCCGGGTTGCTCCATTGCCCACCATCACCCGCATCACGCTACCGGTGGTGGCCGGCCGTCGAGGCGGCCCGAGGGCGGGCCGTTACGCGCCAACGCGCCCTGTTGGAGCCCTTTTGCGCACCTCACAATGGGCTGGTCACGCTGTCCGTCGCGGGAGGTCGTCCTTGTCCGATTCCACTCCGGTCTCCTCCCTCGATGCCGGGGCTCCGCTCGTGGATCCTCAGCTGGCGCGCTATATGGCCGAGCACGCGGCCCCGGCCGTGTGTGCCGACGCGCTGATCCGCGACGGCCAGGGGCGGATCCTGCTGGTCGACCCGGTCTACAAGGACGGGTGGGACCTGCCCGGCGGGATGCTCGAGGACGAGGAACCGGCTTCGGCGCTCGTCCGGGAGCTGGGCGAGGAGCTCGGCCTCGGGGTGGACGTCGGCCGGCTGCTGGCCGTCGACAGCATCCCCGCCTCGGTGTACGGGCGCACCGTTCTGGCCTTCGTCTACGCCGGCCACCTGCCCGAGGACCAGGCCCCGACGGCGTTGGTCCCACAGGACGGTGAGATCCGTACGGCCGAATTCCTCCCCGAAGGGAAGGCACTGGAGCTGCTGCCGCCGCCGCTGCGCCGCCGCCTGGCCGCCGCGCTCGCCGCCGAGCGCGGCTCGCACACGGCGGTGTTGCGCGACGGCCATCGGCCGCCACCTCGGCGGCGCGACCACTACGCGCTGCTGCCCGCGCCGATGATGGCGGCCACCGTGCTGGTCACCGACACGGCCGGGCGCGTCCTGGTGCTCGAGCCGACCTACAAGGACCACCTGGAGCTGCCCGGGGGGATGGTCGAGGCCGACGAGTCGCCCGCGCAGGCGGCCGCTCGCGAGCTGGCGGAGGAGCTGGGGCTGACCGTTCCGGTCGGGCGGCTGCGGGCGGTGGACACCTCCTCCGCGGCGGCCGGCCGGCATGGCCGCGCCCTCACCTGCATGGTCTTCGCCGCGCCGCCGTTGAGTCCCGACCGGGCCGAGCGGCTGAGCTTCCCGGACGGGGAGATCCGCGCCGCGTACTGGCTGGACCGCGGTGCGGCCGCGCGGCGGTTGCCCGCCCGGCTGGCCGCCCGGGTGTCGGCCGGGCTTGACGCCCTGGCGGCGGGCGGCGTCATCCACCTGGAGCGGGGCGTGCCGGCCGCACCGTCGGCCGAGGCGGCCGTTGAGGAGCGGGCGGCCCAGGCCCGCGCGGCGATGGTCGACCGGCTGACGGCCGACGGGGTACTGACCGACCCCGGCGTCCGACAGGCCCTGCTCGCGGTGCGGCGTGAAGTCCTGCTCCCCCGCTGCTACGTCCGACGCCCCACCGCCGCCGGGCAGCCGAAGGCCTGGCAGCTGCTGGACGGCGCGGACCCCCGCGACCGGGACGAGTGGCTGGCCTGGATCCACGACGGGGACTCGGTGCTGGTCCAGCACCGCGGTGAGCCGCTGGACGCCCCTCGGCGCGGCCAGATCGTCACCGGCGGCGGGTTCACCGGGATGTCCACCGGCATGACCGCCGTGGTCAAGGGGATTCAGGCGCTGGGCCTGACGGCCGGGGACCGGGTGCTGGAGTCGGGCACCGGCCCCGGGCTGGTGACGGCCGCGCTGTGCGAGATCCTCGGTGACACCTTGGTCACCACGATCGAGGTCGATCCTCATCAGGCCGCCGCCGCCCGCTCGCGCCTGGCCGCCCTCGGGTATCGGCCCAGGGTGGTGCGGGGTGATGGGCTGGACGGCTGTCGCGGTGAGCTCTTCGACAAGATCTTGGTGTCGTTCGCGGCGCGCGGTCTGCCGCCCGCCCTGATGGCACAGCTGGCCGACGGCGGGACGCTGCTGGCGCCGGTCACCACCGGCGCGGTCGGCTGGCCGGCCCAGGCCGTGGTCCGGCGCATCGGCGACGCGCTCGACGCCGTGCTGCGGCCGGTCGCCACGGGGTACCGGCCGGGCCTGGGCGTGGATCTGGTCGTCGCGCCCGACCGGATGCCCGGCGACCCGGTCACCGTTCACCGCGATCACCCCGCCCCGCCCGAGGAGGCCGGGTTCTGGCTCGCCGTCGGCCATCTCGTACCCGGTCTGGTACGGGTCGCCGGCGCCGACCGGCTGACCCTGTACGCCCCGGCCGAGGAGTCGTGTGTCGTCGTCCGCTCCGACGGCGACTCATGGTGCGTCGAGCGCACGGGCCCCCGGGACATCTGGGCCGAGGTGGAGAGCGTCCACCGCCGCTGGATCCGGGCCGGCCGACCGGACCATTACCGTCTCGACCTCGCCGATCCCGCCGTCCAGCGGGTGCACGGCGGCGCGGGGGCGCATCCGCTGACGTGGTGCCTGCCCCGGTCGGCCCTTCTCCCTTTGGCGGCTGGGGAGTTGGGTACCGCATCGGCCGAACCAACGGCACAATGAAGCGGCTGGACCACATCCGCCGGGCATCGGCGGCCGCTCAAGGAGGTTCGGGTGAAGACCGTACGCCGTACCTGGAGACGCTTCCGGCTGATCGCCGCGGTGTCCGGCCTGTTCACCGCGGCTGCCCTCGCCACGGTCGGGACGAGCGCGGCCGCTCCCTCATCGGCCACCGCCACCGCCGCCGCCTCGGCCGTCGAGTCCCTGGACGTCGCGGGCACCGCCTGGACCGTGGACGAACGCACCGGAACGCTGCGTGTGTTCGCCGGCTCCAGCGTCAACGGCGACGACCTGGCGAGGCTCGACCGTACCGCCGAGCGCTTCGGCGGCGCCGTGGTCGTGGAACGGCTCGGCGGCACGCTGCGGACCTTCCTCTCGGGCGGCGACGGCGTCTATTCCTCCGGGGGCGGGCGCTGCTCGGTCGGGGTCAATGTGCAGAGCGGCTCCACGTACTACTTCATCACGGCCGGCCACTGCACCGACACCCTGCCGACCTGGTACACGGGCTCCGATCTGGCCACCGCCGTCGGCCCGACGACCGCGACCAGTTTCCCCGGCGACGACTACGGCGTGGTCCGCTACGCCAACACGGCCGTGCCGCACCCCGGGACCGTCGGCACCGTCGACATCACCGGAACCGCGACCGCCTACGTCGGCCAGCAGGTCTGCACTCGGGGCGCCACGACCGGCGTCCGCTGCGGCCGGGTGACGGGGCTCGACGCCACCGTCAACTACGGCGGCGGTGACATCGTCTACGGCCTGATCCAGACCAACATCTGCGCGGAGCCCGGTGACAGCGGAGGCCCGCTGTACGCGGGCGACAAGATCATCGGCATTCTGTCCGGCGGCACCGGGGACTGCGCCACGGGGGGCAGCACCTACTACCAGCCCATCCAGGAAGTGCTGAGCGCCTACGGCCTCACCGTCTACTGACCGGACCACGCCGGAGGAGACGTCGGGGCCGGGTGCCGCGAGCGGTGCCATCGACGGCGCGTCGCGGGGTACCGTCATCGGCAGGCCCTGGCCCCGACCTCGAGGAGGTGCGCATGAGCGCACAGCCCGACCACTCCGTCGACCGCAAGGTCGCCGCCATTCCCCACACCATCAACGCCATCGGTGAGGCCTTGAGCGGCGAGCAGCGGGCCCGCTTCTACGGGGAGGTCCTGGCCGCCGAGGAGGCCGTCGTTCCGACGGTGATGCGCTCGTGGTGGAAGATCGCGATGCTCGCGAAGGCCCCGTCCGCCGAGCACAGCCGCGCGAATGCCGCCGCCGGGCGGAATCTCGTCAGCATCGACGACCTCCTGACCCGGCTCGAGGGAGCCCACGGGTGAACCGTGAGCGCCCCCGGCCGGGCTGGGCTGCCTATATCGAGGAGACTCCGGCCGCCGCCATCGTGGCGATGCCCTCGGATCTGGCCAAGAAGGTCGCCAACTACATCGCCGCTCTGGCGCTCGAAGCCGGCGGCGCGCTCGACCGGCTCAGGCAGCCGCCCGGCGACCCGATGGACGACCACGGCACGCGGTTCAGCATCCAGGTCGCGGGCGAGCCCGTGATCATCGAGTACAGCGTCCACCACGACGTCCGGGCGATCCGGATTCCGGTCGTGGTCTGGATCGACTGACCGGCTGCCGCAGCTCGAAGGACCTCGGGGGCGGGTCAGCCCAGGGCGCGGTCGAGGTTGAAGGCGGCGCTGATGAGGGAGAGATGGGTGAAGGCCTGGGGGAAGTTGCCGAGCTGTTCGCCGGTGGGGCCGATCTCCTCCGCGTACAGGCCCAGGTGGTTGGAGTAGGTGAGCATCTTCTCGAAGGCCAGCCGGGCCTCTTCCAGGCGGCCGGCCCGGGTGAGGGCCTCGACGTACCAGAAGGAGCAGATCGAGAAGGTGCCCTCGGTGCCGGGCAGGCCGTCCGAGCTGAGGAAGGGGTCGTAGCGGTAGACCAGGGAGTCGGAGACGAGCTCCGCCTTCAGGGCGTCCAGCGTCGCGAGCCACTTGGGGTCGACCGGGGAGATGAACTTGGCGAGCGGCATCATCAGCACCGAGGCGTCCAGGGCGTCGTGGTCCAGGCGCTGGGCGAAGGCTCCGCGCTGCTGGGACCAGCCGCGTGTCATGATCTGCCGGTAGATGGCGTCGCGGCTGCTCCGCCAGCGCGGAAGGTCGGCGGGCAGGCCACGGCGGTTGGCCACGCGTATGGCGCGCTCGATGGCCACCCAGCACATGAGGCGCGAGTACAGGAAGCTCTGCCGCCCGGCGCGGATCTCCCAGATGCCCTCGTCGGGCTGGTCCCAGTGGTCGCAGACCCAGTTGACCAGGTAGCCCACCTCGTCCCAGTGGTCGCTGCTGATGGGGTGTCCCCACTTGTCGTACAGATAGACCGAGTCGATGAGCGCTCCGTAGATGTCCAGCTGGAGCTGGTTCACGGCGCCGTTTCCCACCCGGACCGGGGACGACCCCAAGTAGCCTTCCAGATGGGTCAGTTCGCGCTCGGCGAGCTCGCGGCGCCCGTCGATGCCGTACATGATCTGAAGGGGCCCGGCGGGGCCGTCTTCGCACATGATGCAGTGCTCGGACAGAAAGCCCATGAACGCCTCGGCCTCCGAGGTGAAGCCCAGGCGGAGCAGGGCGTAGACGCAGAAGGCGGCGTCGCGGACCCACATGTAGCGGTAGTCCCAGTTGCGCTCGCGGCCGAGCGCCTCCGGCAGGCTGGTGGTGGCGGCGGCCACGATGGCGCCGGTGGGCGCGTAGGTGAGGAGTTTGAGGGTGAGCGCGGAACGCTGGACCATTTCGCGCCACCGTCCGTGGTAGCGCGAGGCGCTCAGCCATTTGCGCCAGAAGCGCACCGTGGCCTCGAATTCGGCCCCGGCCTCGCGCCGGGCGCAGCCGAGGAGGGCGATCTCGTCGCCGACCCGGTCGAGGGCGAAGACCGCGGACTCGCCTTCGAGCAGTTTGAACCGTGACCGCACGTCCTGGCCGTCGCACTCCAGCGGCACGGTGGAGGTCAGAGCCAGGGACAGGGAGGGGGACTCGAAGAGCACCCGGTCGCCCTGGAGGCTCGCGGTGTGCGGCTCGGCCCCGTAGCCGAAGCGGGGCGCCACCCGTGCGGTGAACGGAAGGGTGCCGCGTACGCAGCGCACCCGTCTGATCAGCCGGTGTCGGCCGGAGTCGCGGGACTCGTCGACGACGGGCATGAAGTCCTGGATCTCCCCCGCGCCGTCGGCGGAGGAGAAGCGGGTGATCAGCACGTTGGTGTCGGGGAAGTAGAACTGGCGGGTCCGCGCGGGGACGTCGGTGGCCAGCTCGAAGGATCCGCCCCGTTCCGCGTCGAGGATCGAGCCGAACACGCTGGGCGCGTCGAAGCGCGGGCAGCAGTACCAGTCGATCGTGCCGTTGGTGCCGACCAGGGCGACGGTGCGCAGGTCGCCGATCAGTCCGTGATCGGCGATCGGCAGATAGCGCGAGGAGGCCGTCGGGCAGCCCGTCTGCTGTCCGTATTCGGTGATGTCGAACACCATGCCGGGCCTCCCTGCGCCGGGCCTCCCTGCCATCGGAGCACCGCCTCCGCCATCGCGCGGCGAATGCCCCTATAACAGAGTAAATCACCCAGCAATTGGCCAGGGCCGGTGCAGATGGGCCAGGTCGTCGGGGGGCGGGGTGCCGGGTCGGTAGACGGGCGGGGTCTGGTCGACGGCGGTCGCGGGGGCGTCGGCCAGCTGGAAGCGGCCGCGCAGGAGCCGGTAGAACTGGAGCGGCGCCAGCCGCGCCAGGCGCAGGCGGTACGGGGCCCGGTAGGCCGCCATCCAGTCGCCGGGGTCCAGCACCCCGCGCAGCTGCCCGTCGATGCTGACGGCCACGCGCCCGGAGTGCGGAAGGACGCGGACCGCGACCATCTCGTCGGCCCCGGCGATCACGGTGCGGTCGAAGGCCATGTGCGGAGCGACCGGCGTGAAGACGATCGCGTCGGTCTCGGGGGCCAGGACGGGGCCGCCGGCGGCGAAGCTGTAGGCGGTGGAGCCGGTGGGGGTCGCCACGATGACGGCGTCGGCCGAATAGCAGGCCAGCAGCTGTCCGGCCAGATACACGGCCAGGCTCGCCTGCCGGTTCCGGGCGAGTTTCTCGAAGACCACGTCGTTCACCGCGGTGACATCCAGGGCGATGCCCCAGCCGGACTCCGTGACGACGCCGGGGCGCACGGTGGGGGCGGGCAGCGCGGGGCCGCGCCCGTAGCACAGCGGCTCCTCCAGGCCGACGGGCGTCTCCAGCGGGCGCGACGCCCGGAGGGTGAGCACCATCCGCTCCTCGATGACCGCCTGGCCCCGGTGGAGGATGTCCAGGGCGCCCTCGACCTGGTCGGTGGCGATCTCGGTGAGGAAGCCGACCCGGCCCACGTTGACCCCCAGCACCGCCGCCCCGTCCTTGGCCGCGATCCGCGCCCCGCGGAGGAAGGTGCCGTCGCCGCCGAAGGTCATGACCGCCCCCGGGTGGCCCGCGGCCACCGCCTCGTCCTGGCCGCCGCGCCGGGGCACCCCTTCCCGCCACACGTCGATGTCGGCGCACATGACATCGTGCGCGGCACACCACGCCCGGGCGGTCTGCGCCGCCGCGACGGCGGCGGGACGGCCCTGGTGGACGACGAGTCCGAGCCGGGTCAGAGGCATCGATTCCCACGGTAGCCCGCGCCTGTCGGTGCCGCAGGTCGCGGTGGCGCGCGGCCCGACGGCGTACCGCGGCGGTCAGGCGCAGGGGCGCAGCCAGCCGTGAGGGTCGGCGGTCAGGCCGGTCTGGCGCTGGAGCAGGGCTTCCCGGAGGCGCATCGAGACGGGGCCGGGGCGTCCGTCGGCGACGGTCCAGGCGGTGTCCTCGGTCCGGGCGTGGCCGACGGGGGTGATGACGGCGGCCGTGCCGCAGGCGAAGACCTCGCTGATGGAGCCGTCGGCACAGCCCTCCTGCCACTCCTGGAGGCTGATGCGGGTCTCGTGGGTCGGGTAGCCGAGTTCGTCCGCGATCGTGAGCAGGGAGTCGCGGGTGACGCCGGCCAGCAGGGTGTCGGTCAGCCGTGGGGTGACGACGCGGGCGTCGCTGCCGGTGCCGTGGACGAAGCACAGGTTGGTGACGCCGACTTCCTCGATCCACCGGCGCTCCACCGCGTCGAGCCACACGACCTGGTCGCAGCCGTGTTCCGCGGCCTCGGCCTGTGCGATCAGCGAACCGGCGTAGTTTCCGGCGCACTTGGCCACGCCGGTGCCGCCGGGGGCGGCGCGCACATACCGCTGGGTCACCCAGACGGACACCGGCTCGACGCCGCCGGGGAAGAAGGCACCGGCCGGGGAGGCGATGACCACGAAGAGGTAGGAGGAGGCCGGCCTGACCCCGAGGGCGTTCTCGGTGGCGATCATGAACGGTCGCAGGTAGAGGGAGCGTTCGGCGCCGCGGGGAACCCACGCCCGGTCCTGGCGGACCAGCAGTTCGCATGCCTCAATGAACGTGTCCACCGGCAGTTCGGGCATGGCCAGCCGGCGGGCGCTGTGCTGGAAGCGGCGGGCGTTGGCCTCGGGCCGGAAGAGGGCGACGGTGTCGTCGGGCTGCGGATAGGCCTTGAGCCCTTCGAAGATCGCCTGCCCGTAATGCAGCGTCATGTTGGCCGGGTCCATGGCGAGTGGGGCGTACGGGCCCAGCCGGGCGTCGTGCCAGCCGCGGTCCGCGGTCCAGCCGATGGTCACCATGTGATCGGTGAAGTGGCGGCCGAAGCCGGGGTCGGCCAGGATCGCCTGGCGGTCGGCGGCGGGACGGGGTGCGGGGTGCGGCAGCCGCTCGAAGGCGAGGTGTGTCATGGGCGGTCCTCACAGGCGGGGTCGGTCGGCGGGGCCGTCCGCGCGCAGCGTCCGGTCCGCGCGGACGGCCCCGCCGTCGCGCGTCAGTCGGCGAGCCGGCGGCTGATGACCAGCCGCTGGATCTGGTTGGTGCCCTCGAATATCTGCATGATCTTCGCTTCGCGCATATAGCGCTCGACAGGGTAGTCGCGGGTGTATCCGTAGCCGCCGAAGACCTGGACCGCGTCGGTGGTGACCTTCATCGCGGCGTCGGTGGCGATGAGTTTGGCGACGCTGGCCTGCCGGCTGTAAGGGCGTCCCGCGTCGCGGCGGCGGGCGGCGTCGAGATAGGTGGCCCGTGCGGAGTCGACGGCGGCGGCCATGTCCGCCAGCAGAAAGCCGAGCCCCTGGTGGTCGATGATCCTTCGGCCGAAGGCGGTGCGCTCACCGGCGTACGCGACGGCGGCGTCCAGGGCGGCCTGGGCCAGCCCGGTGGCGCAGGCGGCGATGCCCAGCCGGCCGGAGTCCAGGGCGCGGAAGGCGATCTGGAGGCCCTGGCCCTCCCGTCCGATGAGCCGATCGGGGTCGAGCAGGGCGCCGTCCCAGTAGGCGGCCGTGGTGGGGATGGCGTGCAGGCCCATCTTCTCCTCGGGCCGGCCGAAGGTGAGGCCGTCGGCGTGGCCGGGGGCGAGGAAGCAGGAGATGCCGTCGCCGCCCGGGGCGGTGCGGGCGAAGAGGGCGTAGAACCCGGCCTTGCCGCCGTGGGTGATCCAGGCCTTGGCGCCGTTGATCCGGTAGCCGTCGGCGTCCTTGTCGGCCCGGCAGGTCAGGGCCGCGGCGTCCGAGCCGGCCTGTGGTTCGGAGAGGCTGTAGCCGCCGACGAGACGGCCGCTGAGGGTGTCCTCGGCCCAGCGGCCGAGCTGGGCGGCGGTGCCGAAGGTGAGGAGGGGGAAGGTGGCGAGGGTGTGGACGCTCACGGCGACGGCGACGGCCGCCCAGCGCGCCGCCAGCTCCTCGAGGGCCTGGAGGTAGACCTCGTACGGCTGGTCGCCACCGCCGTGCTGCTCCGGGTACGGCAGACCCAGCAGGCCCGCCTCTCCGAGCAGGGCGAAGAGCCCCTCGGGATAGGTTTCGGCGCGTTCGTGTTCGTCGACCCGGGGGGTGAGCTCCTTGTCGGCGATGTCGCGGACGAGGTCCAGCAGGTCCTCGGCCTCCCGGGTGGGCAGCAGGCGATCGACGGGCATGGCGGTGCTCCAGGGTGCGTGCGCGCGGGCGGGTGGACGAGGTCGGTCGGCGACGGGATCGGGGAGCTCGGTGCGGCGTCAATATGGTGCCGCGGGGCACAAGGACCTTGCGAGATGCCGGGTGGAAGACGCAAAACATTTCTACGAGCGGGCCGCTCAGATAGATTCGATTGCGCGCGAGGGTTGTTTTATCGGCCGCGGCAGGGGCCGGGAGGCAGGGGGTCGACATGACCGAGATCGACGATGTGGACCGCCAGTTGCTGCGGATGCTGCGCGAGGACGGGCGACGCACCTACTCCGAGATGGCGCCCGAGGTGGGGCTGTCGGTGGCCGCGGTCAAGCGCCGGGTGGACCGGATGCGGAACAGCGGCGTGATCACGGGCTTCACGGTGCAGGTCGATCACGCCAAGCTGGGCTGGGGCATCGAGGCGTTCGTGGAGCTGTCGTACACGGGCACCACCCCCGTCGGGGAGATCGTCCGCACGGCGTACAAGGTGCCCGAGGTCCAGGCGGTCTTCACGATCGCGGGCGACCCCGACGCGCTGGTTCATGTCCGGGTGCGGGACATCGAGCATCTACAGCAGACCATCGACGGGCTGCGCCGCGCGGGGCAGGTCACCGGCACCAAGACGCTGATGGTGCTGGGCTCCTGGACGAGAAACGCCTGAGGAGGCGCTACCGGCCCCGCGGGCCGCGGGCTCGTGGGGCCGGGGGCCGCCCGGCCCCCGGTCAGGTGGTGGCGGCGATGGCGCAGGCGGGGTGGCCCCAGCCGTCGGGGTTCTTCTTGATGGTCTCCCCCTTCGCGTACGGCGCTCCGCAGCGGCAGCGGCCGGGGAACTTCGCCGCGATGGAGCCGCCCGAGCGCGCCCCGGTCCCCCGCTTCGCCCCCTGCTTGCCGCCGCGCCCCGCCGGGCGGGCGGGCCCGGTGGGGGCCTGTGGCTCGGGCAGGGCCGAGCCGAGGGAGCTGCCGATGGCCTGCTGGGTGCGGGCCGTGTCGCTGGCCGCCTGGTCCGCGGCCGCGTTGAACGGGTCGCCGCCGACCTGGTGCGCCGCCACGTGGACGAACTCCACGTCCCGGCCGCCCAGCAGCTCGTCGATGCGCACCACGAGATCGCGGTTGGCCACCGGTGAGCCCGAGGCCGTCTTCCAGCCCTTTCTGCGCCATCCCGGCAGCCAGGTGGTGACCGCCTTCATCGCGTACTGGGAGTCCATCCGCACCTCGAGCGGCGCGGCCGGGTCGGTGGCCTCCAACAGGCGCAGCAGCGCGGTCAGTTCGGCCACGTTGTTGGTGGCGGTGCCGAGCGGCCCGGCCTCCCACCGCGCCACCGTGCCGTCGGCGCCCGCGATGACCCATGCCCAGGCCGCGGGCCCGGGGTTGCCCTTCGAGGCGCCGTCGCACGCGGCGATGATCCGTGTTGTCATTCCCCCGATACTGCCACCCCGGCGGACCCGTCCCGAACCTCGCGCACCCCGGCGGGTGGTCAGCGGCTGATGTGCATTCCGGGCCGGAGCGGCGCTCCGTATTCCTCCGGCTCCCCGACCCACCCGGCCATGAGGACCAGGCCGGACGCCCGGTGCACCGCCAGGAAGCCGAAGGGCCGGTCGAAGCGCGCGTGGACCAGCTTGGCCCGGTGCGGGGGCGCCATCGGGACGCCCCCGGGCGCCGCGGCCAGCGCGGTGACCGCGGCGGCGCGGAAGCCGAGGGCGCCGAAGGTCGCCGTCGCGCTCTGCCGCGCCGCCGAGATCGCCAGTGGCGCCTCGCTGATGCCGGGGAAGTGGCCGTGCGAGGCGTTGCGCGCGGAGCCGAGCCCGAACAGCGGCGCGCGGTCGAGCAGATTGTGCTCGCCGTTCACGGTGAAGGGCACCGCGGTGACGCGGAGCACGGGCGTCTGGTCCCAGCTCTGCACGGTCTCGACGGTCAGGCCGGGGGCGGGGGTGCCGGGCGGGAGCGCCTCGACCGCGGTGGCCGGGTACGTCCCGGCGAGCGCGGCCACGCCCGTGTGCAGGACCTGCCCGCCCGGGGCGCCCTCCGCACCGAGGAGCAGATGGACGTCCAGGCCGTTGTCCCCCGCGACCCGCAGCGTGGTCAGCGGGCCGTCGGGGGTGTGCGCGACGCCGATGTCCTCGGACAGCGGGCCGGTCCTGGACAGTCCGGCCAGCGTGCGCCCGGCCCAGGGGCCGTGGCGCGGGGCCGTCAGGGAGGGGTCGAAGGGCCGGCGCCAGGTGGTCCGTACGACCAGGGCGGTGGCCAGCACCAGCAGCGTGTCCGGGTCGACCACGGGGGGCATTTTCTCGATCATGCCGTCGGTGTGGCGGGCCGCCCAGGCGTTCATCCGCGCGAGGTCGGCGTCCACGTCGCCGGTGAGGGCTCCGTGGGTGTCCAGGGGCAGCCGGTTCAGCCACTCGGGGCGCAGCGGCAGTTCCTGACGTGTCCACAGCCCGAGCGCCGAGTCGACGCCCGGCAGCTCGCCCAGTGCGGTGAGCAGGTGCCGGCCCTGGGCGAGCGCGGAGTCCGCGCCGATGCCCAGCGCCCGCTCCAGCTCCCGCCGGGCCGTGCCGTCGGCGGCGTCGGCGAGCAGGGCGAGGGCCGGCCAGACGCCGGCCGCGGTGAGGACGGTGCCGCGCTCGCCCACGGCCTCCCGGGCCCAGTTCGCCGTCATCGCGTTGACGGCCCGCACCGCCGTGGTGTCCTCGGTGACCATGTGCTCCCCCGTGTGCTGTGCTGCGGAACGGCGGCTCGCGACCGCCTTGCGGGAGCAGCTTAACGATCTCCTGGGGCCGTCCAGGGGGCCGTGCGCCAGATCACACGGGCCTCCGGAATAGGGGCGGAGGGCCTCACGTTCAGGTGATTGTTTCATAGCTGAACATAAAGGGATCGGGCCCACACGCATGCGATCCAGCGGGAGTGCAGAACGATGAATGACGGACTCAAGCGCCTGGCCGACGAAGGCGTAGCGATCTGGCTCGACGACCTGTCGCGCAAGCGCATCGCCTCCGGGAATCTGGCCGAGCTGATCGACCGGGACCATGTGGTCGGGGTCACCACCAATCCATCGATCTTCCAGAAGGCGATCTCCGGCGGCGACGGCTATCAGGACCAGCTCCGCGACCTGGCCACCCGCGGGGTGACCGTGGACGAGGCCATCCGCATGGTCACCACCGCCGATGTGCGCGACGCCGCGGACATCCTGCGCCCGGTCTTCGCGTCCACCGGCGGCCGGGACGGCCGGGTCTCCATCGAGGTCGACCCGCGGCTCGCGCACCGCACCGCCGCCACCGTCGCCGAGGCCAAGCAGCTCGCCTGGCTGGTCGACCGCCCCAACACCCTGATCAAGATCCCGGCCACCGAGGCCGGACTCCCCGCGATCACCGAGGTCATCGGCGCGGGCATCAGTGTGAACGTCACGCTGATCTTCTCCCTCGACCGGTACCGGGCCGTGATCGACGCCTATCTGGCGGGCCTGGAGAAGGCCCGGGCGGCGGGGATCGACCTGTCGGAGATCCACTCGGTGGCGTCCTTCTTCGTCTCCCGCGTGGACACCGAGATCGACAAGCGCCTCGACGCGCTGGGCACCGACGCCGCCCGGGCCCTCAAGAGCCGGGCCGCCCTCGCCAACGCCCGCCTCGCCTACCAGGCGTACGAGGAGGCCTTCGACAGCGACCGGTGGCGGTCCCTGGAGCAGGCGGGTGCCAACCGGCAGCGTCCGCTGTGGGCCTCGACCGGCGTCAAGGACCCCGCCCTTCCCGACACCCTCTACGTCACCGAGCTGGTCGCCCCCGACACGGTCAACACCATGCCCGAGGCCACCCTGGCCGCCACCGGCGACCACGGCGAGATCACCGGCGACACCGTCCACGGCACCTACGAGGAGGCCCGGGCCGTCCTCGACCGGCTGGCCGAGCTGGGTATCTCGTACGACGAGGTGGTCCAGCTGCTGGAGGACGAGGGCGTGGCGAAGTTCGAGCAGGCCTGGATGGACCTGCTCGCCTCCACCGAACACGAGCTCCGGCGCCTGGCGCCCGAGGAGGTCTGAGCCATGTCGACCGCCACACCCGGCCGGTGGACCAACCCGCTGCTCGACCCGGAGGACCGCCGTCTGCCGCGCATCGCGGGCCCGTCCGGCCTGGTCATCTTCGGTGTCACCGGCGACCTGTCGCGCAAGAAGCTGATGCCGGCCGTCTACGACCTGGCCAACCGCGGCCTGCTGCCGCCGGGCTTCTCCCTCGTGGGCTTCGCCCGCCGCGACTGGGAGGACGAGGACTTCGCCCAGGTCGTGCACGACGCGGTCAGGGAGCACGCCAGGACGCCGTTCCGCGAGGAGGTCTGGCGGCAGCTCGCCGAGGGCATGCGGTTCGTACCCGGTGAGTTCGACGACGACAAGGCGTTCAGGACGCTCCGCGAGACCGTCGACGAGCTCGACGCGGCGCGCGGCACCAGCGGCAACTTCGCCTTCTACCTCTCCGTGCCGCCCAAGTTCTTCCCCACCGTCGTACGGCAGCTCAAGAAGCACGGCCTGTCCGACGCGCCCGGCGGCTCCTGGCGGCGCGCGGTCATCGAGAAGCCCTTCGGACACGACCTGGCCTCCGCCGAGGAGCTGAACCAGGTCGTCCACGAGGTGTTCGCGCCCGACCAGGTGTTCCGCATCGACCACTACCTGGGCAAGGAGACCGTCCAGAACATCCTGGCGCTGCGCTTCGCGAACCAGATGTTCGAGCCGATCTGGAACCGGTCGTATGTCGACCATGTGCAGATCACCATGGCCGAGGACATCGGCATCGGCGGGCGCGCCGGGTACTACGACGGCATCGGCGCGGCCCGGGACGTCATCCAGAACCACCTCCTCCAGCTCCTCGCGCTGACCGCGATGGAGGAGCCCGCCGGGTTCGACGCCCAGTCGCTGGTGACCGAGAAGCTGAAGGTCCTCAAGGCCGTCAAGCTCCCCGCCGACCTCGGCGCGCACACGGTGCGCGGGCAGTACGCGGCCGGCTGGCAGGGCGGCGAGCTGGTGCCGGGTTATCTGGAGGAAGCGGGGATCGCCCCGACCTCCGGGACCGACACCTACGCGGCCATCAAGCTGGAGGTCGACAACCGCCGCTGGGCCGGCGTGCCCTTCTATCTGCGGACCGGCAAGCGGCTCGGGCGGCGGGTCACCGAGATCGCGGTGGTCTTCCAGCGCGCCCCGCACTCCCCCTTCGACACCACCGACACCCAGGAGCTGGGTCAGAACGCCCTGGTCATCCGGGTGCAGCCGGACGAGGGCATCACGGTCCGGTTCGGCTCCAAGGTGCCCGGCACCTCGATGGAGATCCGGGACGTGACGATGGACTTCGCCTACGGCGAGTCGTTCACGGAGGAGAGCCCGGAGGCGTACGAGCGGCTGATCCTCGATGTGCTGCTCGGCGACGCCAACCTGTTCCCGCGCACCGAGGAGGTCGAGGAGTCCTGGAAGATCCTCGACCCCGTGGAGGACTACTGGGACACCCACGGCAGGCCCGAGCAGTACACCGCCGGGACCTGGGGCCCCAAGGCAGCGGACGACATGCTCGCACGAGACGGACGGAACTGGCGCCGGCCATGAACATCGATCTGACCCACACCACATCCAGCAAGATCAACGCGGCCCTCGTGGAGGCCCGCCGGGCCGCGGGCAGCCCCGCCGTCGGCATGGTGCTCACGCTGGTGATCGTCACCGATGAGGGCAACCACTACGACGCGCTCAAGGCCGCCGCCGACGCCTCCCGGGAACACCCCTCGCGCATCCTGGCGGTCATCAAGCGGCCCGGCCGCTCGCCGCGCGACCGCCGCGGCGCCCGCCTCGACGCCGAGGTGCGCGTCGGCGGCGACGCCGGAGGCGGCGAGACCGTCGTCCTGCGGCTGCACGGCGAACTCTCGGACTACGCGGACTCGGTGGTGCTGCCGCTGCTGCTGCCCGACGCCCCGGTCGTGGTCTGGTGGCCGGTCGACGCCCCGGCCCGGCCCGCACAGGACCCGCTGGGCGCGCTCGCGCAGCGGCGGATCACCGACACGTACGCCGTCGAGCAGCCGCTGGAGCAACTGGCCGCCCGCGCCGCCTCGTACGCCCCCGGCGACACCGACCTGGCCTGGACCCGGCTCACCCCGTGGCGGGCCATGCTCGCGGCCGCGCTCGACCAGGCCCGTACGGAGGTCACCTCGGCGGTGGTGGAGAGCGAGGCGGACAACCCGAGCGCCGAGCTGCTGGCCCGCTGGTTCGCGAACCGGCTGAAGGTGCCCGTCGAGCAGGTCGTCACCGACGGCCCGGTGGTCACCGCGGTCCGGCTGCGCACCGCCGCCGGAGAGATCCACATCGACCGGCCGGAGGGCCCGGTGGCCACGCTGTCCATCCCGGGGCAGCCCACCCGCACCCTCGCGCTGAAGGTGCGCAGCACCGCCGAGCTGATCGCCGAGGAACTGCGCCGGCTCGACCCCGACGAGGCGTACGCCGCCGCCCTCCGCGCCCGGGTCACCGCCCCGGCACCGGTACCCGCGGCCTCCGCGAAGAAGGAGCAGAAGGATGTCTGACCCCGTCCGCCTCGACCGGCTGCCCGAGTGGGCCGCGCTGGCGAAGCACCGCGAGGAGTTCGCGGGGGTCCATCTGCGCGACCTGTTCGCGGCCGACGCCGGGCGCGCCGACCGCTATGTGCTGCGCGTCGGGGACCTGCACATCGACTACTCCAAGCACCTGGTGACCGACGAGACGCTGCGGCTGTTCCGGGAGCTGGCGAAGGCGCGCGGCGTCGCGGAGCTGCGGGACGCGATGTTCCGCGGCGAGAAGATCAATGTCACCGAGAAGCGGGCGGTGCTGCACACCGCGCTGCGCGCCCCGCGCGACGCGGTGATCGAGGTCGACGGCGAGAACGTGGTCCCGGCCGTGCACGCGGTGCTGGACAAGATGGCCGCCTTCGCGCGGCGGGTCCGCTCGGGCGAGTGGACCGGCGCCACCGGCAAGCGCATCCGGACCGTCGTCAACATCGGCATCGGCGGCTCGGATCTGGGCCCCGCGATGGCGTACGAGGCGCTGCGCCCGTACTCCGCGCGGGAGTTGGACGTCCGCTTCGTGTCCAATGTGGACGGCGCCGATCTGCACGAGGCCGTGCGGGGCTTGGATCCGGCCGAGACGCTGTTCATCGTCGCGTCGAAGACCTTCACCACGATCGAGACCATCACCAACGCCACCTCCGCCCGCGGCTGGCTGCTGGCCGGGCTCGGCGCCGACGCCGGTGAGGAGGCGGTGGCCAGGCACTTCGTCGCGCTGTCCACCAACGCGGAGAAGGTGGCGGAGTTCGGCATCGACCCCGCCAACATGTTCGAGTTCTGGGACTGGGTCGGCGGCCGCTACTCCTTCGACTCCGCCATCGGTCTGTCCCTGATGATCGCGATCGGCCCGGAGCGGTTCCGCGAGCTGCTCGACGGTTTCCACCTGGTCGACGAGCACTTCCGCACCGCCCCCGCCGAGGCCAACGTGCCGCTGCTGCTGGGGCTGCTGGGGGTGTGGTACGGCGCGTTCTTCGACGCCCAGTCGCACGCGGTACTGCCGTACAGCCACTATCTGTCGAAGTTCACCGCGTATCTGCAACAGCTGGACATGGAGTCCAACGGCAAGTCGGTGGACCGCGAGGGCAGTCCGGTCGGCTGGCAGACCGGCCCGGTCGTGTGGGGCACCCCCGGCACCAACGGCCAGCACGCCTACTACCAGCTGCTGCACCAGGGCACCAAGGTGATCCCGGCCGATCTGATCGGCTTCGCCCGTCCGGTCGCGGAACTCGGCCCCGAACTGGCCGCCCAGCACGACCTGCTGATGGCCAACCTCTTCGCCCAGGGCCAGGCGCTGGCCTTCGGCAAGACCGGGGAGGAGGTGCGCGCCGAGGGCATCGCCGAGGAGCAGGTGGCGCACCGCACCTTCCACGGCAACAAGCCCACCACCACGATCCTGGCCGCCGAGCTCACTCCCTCGGTGCTCGGCCAGCTGATCGCGCTGTACGAGCACAAGGTGTTCGTACAGGGCGCGATCTGGAACATCGACTCCTTCGACCAGTGGGGTGTCGAGCTCGGCAAGGTCCTGGCCAAGCGGGTCGAGCCCGCGCTCACCGAGGGCGCCGCCGTGCCCGGCCTGGACGCCTCCACCGCCGCCCTGGTCGCCGCCTACCGCTCGCTGCGAGCACAGCAAAGGAACAGCTGACATGGAGCTTGGACTCATCGGCCTGGGCAAGATGGGCGGCAACATGCGCGAGCGCATCCGCCGCGCGGGCCACACCGTCATCGGCTACGACCGCGACCCCGGCCTCTCCGACGTCTCCGGCCTCGCCGAGCTCGTCGGCGCGCTCGAGGGCCCGCGCGTGGTGTGGGTCATGGTCCCCGCCGGCGGTCCCACCCAGGCCGTCATCGACGAGCTCGCCGGCCTTCTGTCCCCGGGCGACATCGTGGTCGACGGCGGCAACTCCCGCTGGACCGACGACGAGAAGCACGCGGAGGAGCTGGCCGCGCGCGGCATAGGCTTCGTCGACGCGGGCGTCTCCGGCGGCGTCTGGGGCCTGGAGAACGGTTACGCCCTGATGGTGGGCGGCGACCCCGAGCACATCGCCGTCGTCGAGCCCGTCTTCGACGCGCTCAAGCCCGAGGGCGACTTCGGCTACGTGCACGCCGGGAAGGTCGGTGCCGGACACTTCGCGAAGATGGTCCACAACGGCATCGAGTACGCGATGATGCAGGCCTACGCCGAGGGCTGGGAGCTGCTGGAGGCCGTGGACTCGGTCACCGACGTCCGTGAGGTCTTCCGATCCTGGCGCGAGGGCACCGTCATCCGCTCCTGGCTGCTGGACCTCGCGGTCAACGCCCTGGACGACGACGAGCACCTCCAGAAGCTCCGGGGCTACGCGGAGGACTCCGGCGAGGGCCGCTGGACCGTCGAGGCCGCGATCGACAACGCCGTGCCGCTGCCCGCCATCACGGCCTCGCTCTTCGCCCGGTTCGCGTCCCGCCAGGACGACTCCCCGCAGATCAAGATGATCGCCGCACTGCGCAACCAGTTCGGCGGCCACGCGGTGGAGCCCCGCGAGGGCTGATCCCGCTCCGCCCGCCCGGGGCCCTCGGCACACCGAGGGCCCCGGGCGGCGTACGTGGCGCGGCTGGGCCCTGTCCGGCAGATCTTGACGCCTGCGGCGGCCACGCTGCGGAGCAGCACATCGACGCAGCCCCCGCCCCGCCCCTTCCCGGCCCCTGCCGATGTGCGGCTCCGCCGCGCGGGGGGGGCTCCGCCACAGACCCCGGGGTCCAGGGGCGAAGCCCATGGTTCGGGAAGGGGCGGGGCGGGGCGGGGAAAGATCCGCCGGACCTGGCTCAGCGCACCAGGCAGGGGCGCTTGTTGTCGAACGTCCAGTCCGGGACCAGGTATCGCATGGCGAGGGCGTCGTCACGCGCCCCGAGCGCCTTCTCCTGGTAGAGCTCGTGGGCGGCGAGGAGGCGGTCCATGTCGAGCCGGACGCCCAGGCCGGGGAGGTCGGGGATGGCCACCTCGCCGTCGACGATCCGGGGCGGGTCGACGGTGAGCCGCTCCAGACCCTCCTGCCAGATCCAGTGCGTGTCCAGGGCGTTGTACTCGCCCGGGGCGGCGGCGCCGCAGTGGGCGACCATGGCCAGGGAGATGTCGAAGTGGTTGTTCGAGTGGCATCCCCAGGTGAGCCCCGTCTCATGGCACAGCTGGGCGACCCGGACCGAGCCCTGCATGGTCCAGAAGTGGGGGTCGGCCAGCGGGATGGTCACCGACTGGAGGGCCAGCGCGTGGGTCATCTGCCGCCAGTCGGTGGCGATCATGTTGGTCGCCGTGGGGAGGCCGGTGGCGCGCCGGAACTCCGCCAGGATCTCGCGGCCCGAGTAGCCCCCTTCGGCTCCGCACGGGTCCTCGGCGTAGGCGAGGGTGCCCAGCAGGGGCCGGCACAGCTCGATGGCCTCGCGCAGTGACCAGGCGCCGTTGGGGTCGAGGGTGATCCGGGCCTCGGGGAAGCGCTCCTTGAGCGCCCGGATGGCCTTGACCTCCTCATGGCCCTCCAGGACCCCGCCCTTGAGCTTGAAGTCGCGGAAGCCGTACAGGTCGTAGGTGGCCTCGGCCTGACGGACGATCGCCTCGGGGGTCAGCGCCTCCTCGTGCCGGATGCGGTACCAGTCCACGTCGGAGCCGGGTTCGCGCACATACTCCAGGTCGGTGCGGTCGGGGTCGCCGACGTAGAAGAGATAGCCGAGGACGCGGACGGAATCGCGCTGCTGGCCGTCGCCCAGGAGTGCCGCGACAGGGACGTCGAGGTGCTGTCCCAGCAGGTCGAGCATCGCCGACTCGACGGCGGTGACGGCGTGGACGGTGGTGCGCAGATCGAAGGTCTGTAGTCCCCGCCCTCCGGAGTCCCGGTCGGCGAACCGGTCCCCGATCTCGCGCAGCACGCGCTTGTAGTCGCCCACGCGCGCGCCGACGACGAGGGAGGCGGCGTCGCGCAGTGTCTGGGTGATCTTCTCGCCGCCCGGCACCTCGCCCAGGCCCGTGCGTCCTTCGGAGTCCTCGAGGACGACCACGTTGCGGGTGAAGTAGGGGCCGTGCGCCCCGGAGAGGTTGAGCTCCATGCAGTCCCGGCCGGCGACCGGGTAGACGGAGAAGGCGGTGACGGTTGGCTGACTCATGGACGTCATGGACGGGTTCCCTGCCTCCGAGATAGCTCCACGCATACACACTTCATCTACATATGAAGATGGAGGCTAGGCTGGTGAACGCGATGGGTCAATGGGGTCACGGTCACGGATCGCGATCAGCGGCGCTTTCTTACGGGGCGTGGCCCCGGCGAGTCGAGACGATCAGGAGGCACCGTACGTAGCCCCTCCCAACACGCCGGTACGCGCCCGTCGGACTCCGGGGCCACCGGGGCCACCGGGGCCACCGGGGCGGCATCCTCAGAATCCGCTCAAATCTTCCACAGAAGACGAACATGCGAGCGAGGTGTTCATAAGGTCACGATCATGACCACGAGCCGCAGCCGTACGCACACCTTGCACATCCCCGACTCGTCCCAGGCCGCCGCGGGGGCCGCCCTGGGCGCGGTCGGCGAACTCGGCGACGCCGTGCCCGACACCGGCGTCGGCCTGTATCTGGAGTACGGCGCCAAGCATCTGCGCAACCACCTGCCCGCCCAGGTCCTCGACGCGCTCGCCGAGTGGCGGCACTCCCCCACCGCGTGGCTCACCCTGGCCAATCTGCCGGGCCCCGAGGAACCCGTGCCCACCCCCCGGGACGGGTTCTGCGACGAGTCGCTCCTGAGGACGCCCAACCTCGTGCACTTCGGCATCCTCCGGCTGCTCGGGCTCACGCCGATCGCCTACCCGTGGGAGAACGACGGCCGGCTGATCCGGAATGTGGCACCCCGCGCCGCGTCCGCGGGCTCCCTCACCTCCTGGGGGTACGCCCAGCCTCTCGACTGGCACACCGACGACTCGGTGCTCGACCACCGGCCGGACGCGGCCCCCGCCGAGGCCATCCCCCACTACCTGTCCTTCTACGGCATGCGCAACGACGAGCGGGTGCCCACCGACCTGCTGCTCGTCGACACCGTCCTCAAGACGCTGCCGGACCGGACGGCCGAGGCCCTGCGGCGCCCCGACTTCACGGTGACCGCGCCCGAGTCGTACACCGCCGACGGCGACGGCAGGCCGCTGAGCCGGACCGGCGTGCCCATGCTCTGGACCCTCCCGGACGGCAACGCCGCGCTGCGCTACGGGCCCGGCAGACTCACCGGCCGCACCCCGGAGGCGTGTGACGCACTGGCGGAGTTCGAGCGCCACGCGGCCGCTCTGCCGGGAACTCCGGTGCTGGTCGAGGAGGGCGACTTCCATATCTTCGACAACCGTCGCGTGATGCACCGCCGGGTGCCCTTCCAGCCGCTCGCCGAGGGCCGGGCCCGCTGGCTGCGGCGCTGCTACGCCCACGGCTGAGCGGTCACCCCCGCCGTCCCGCGCGGAAACGCCGTGTCCGATTTCCGCCAGCACTCGGCCCCGCCCTGCCGCAGAGTGGAGGGGTGATGACCGACGACGGCAAGTACGAGGCGGTGTGCAGCCGCGACGCCCGCTTTGACGGCGAGTTCTTCTTCGCCGTCGCCACGACCGGGATCTACTGTCGGCCGAGCTGCCCCGCGATCACGCCGAAGCGCAAGAACGTCCGCTTCTTCCCGACCGCCGCCGCGGCCCAGGGCGCCGGTTTCCGGGCCTGCCGCCGCTGCCGCCCGGACGCGGTGCCCGGCTCCGCGGAGTGGAACGCCCGGGCCGATGTGGTCGGCCGGGCGATGCGGCTGATCGGTGACGGCGTCGTCGACCGCGAGGGGGTGGCCGGGCTCGCCGGGCGGCTGGGCTACAGCGCCCGGCAGGTGCAGCGCCAGCTGAACGCCGAGCTGGGGGCGGGCCCCCTGGCCCTCGCCCGGGCCCAGCGCGGGCACACCGCGCGCATCCTGCTCCAGACGACCGGCATGCAGGCCGCCGAGATCGCGTTCGCGGCCGGGTTCGCCAGCGTGCGGCAGTTCAACGACACCATCCGCGAGATCTACGCCGCCACCCCCAGCGAACTGCGCGCCGCCCGCCCCGGGCCCGCCGCGCGCTTCGGCCCGGTCGGCGCCGGGGACGGAGCGGCCGGGATCCCGGTGCGGCTCGCCTTCCGCGGTCCGTACGCCTCCGCCGAGGTCTTCGACCACCTTTGCGACCAGGCCCTCGCGGGCGTCGAGGAGATCCTCGGCACGCGCGGCTCCCGCACCTACCGGCGCGCCCTGCGGCTGCCGGGCGGGGCCGGGATCGCGGAGGTCGGCGAGGCGCCCGGCGCGGGCGGCTGGCTGGAGTGCCGGCTGCACCTGGCCGATCTGCGCGACCTGACCACCGCCACCCAGCGGATGCGCCGCCTGTTCGACCTGGACGCCGACCCGTACGCGGTCGGCGAGCGGCTGGGCGCGGACCCCGCGCTCGCGCCGCTGGTGGCCCGGCGGCCGGGGCTGCGCGCGCCCGGCGCGGTCGATCCGCACGAGCTGGCGGTCCGCACGGTGCTGGGCCGGCATGTCTCACCGGCGAAGGCGCGCGGGCTCGGCGAGGCGCTGCTGGCGGCGTACGGCGAGCCGCTGGAGACGCCGAGCGGCGGGCTGACCCATCTCTTCCCCCGCGCGGACCGGCTGGCCGAAGCGGGCCTCAGCGAGCTCCACATGCCCGACGCGCGCCGTGACACCCTGCGCGCGCTCGGTACGGCGCTCGCCGACGGCACCGTCCGGCTCGACGCCGGCGCCGACCGCGACGAGGCGGAGAAGGCGCTGCTGGACCTGGACGGCATCGGCCCTCGGACGGCCGGCTACATCCGGATGCGGGCGCTGGGCGACCCTGATGTGCTGCTGACCTCGGATGAGGCGGTACGGGCGGGGATGCGGCACACCGGCGCCGAGGCGGTCGACGCCGAAGCCTGGCGGCCCTGGCGCAGCTATGCCATGCACCACTTCCGGCTCGCCGCCGCGGACCGCGACACTTCTGACGAGCACGACACGCGCGAACGGCGTGAGAAACACCAGCCTCACCACGAAAGGAAAGACCGATGACGGTCTACACGACGGTCGACAGCCCGCTGGGCGAACTGCTGCTGGTGGGTGAGGAGTCGAAGACCGCCGAGGGCGGCACCGCCCTCGCCTCCCTGTCGCTGCCCGGGCAGAAGGGCGGGGCGGTCGTTCAGGACGGCTGGCGGCGGTCGCCGGAGGCGTTCACCGAGATCGTCTCCCAGCTGCGCGCGTACTTCGCCGGCGAGCTGACCCGGTTCGACCTCGAGTACGTGACCCGCGGCAGCGCGTTCCAGCAGCGGGTGTGGCAGGCCCTGGACACCATCCCGTACGGCACCACGACCACCTACGGCGGGCTCGCCGAGCGGATCGGGGCCCCGCGCGGGGCGGTGCGCGCCCTGGGCACCGCGCTCGGCGCGAACCCGCTGCTGGTGGTGCGCCCCTGCCACCGGGTGATCGGCGCGAACGGCACACTGACCGGCTACGCGGGCGGCCTGGAGCGCAAACGGCAGCTGCTGGCCCACGAGGGCGTATGAGCGCGCTGATCCCACGGCCGCGCCTGGAGGTCGCTCCGGGCGCGGTGCATGTTCCCGGCTGGCTCACACCACAGCAGCAGCGCGACCTCGTGGCGGCCTGCCGGGCCTGGGCCGTCGGGCCCGTCCCGATCCGGTACACCAGGCTGCCGAACGGGGGCGTCATGTCCGTCCGGACCGTGTGCGTCGGCTGGCACTGGCTGCCGTACCGGTACAGCCGTACGGCCGACGATGTGAACGGCGCCCGGGTCGCGGAGTTCCCCCGCTGGATGGTGGAGCTGGGCCGCCGCGCGCTGGCCGAGGCCTACGGGAAGGAGCCAACCGAGTCCGCCGAGTGGGCCGCGGCCGACTACACACCCGACACGGCGCTGATCAACTTCTATGACGGCGCCGCCAAGCTCGGTATGCACCAGGACAAGGACGAGAAGTCCTCCGCGCCGGTCGTCTCGCTGAGCATCGGGGACACCTGTGTCTTCCGGATCGGCAACACCGCGACCCGCACCCGGCCGTACACCGATATCGAGCTGGCCTCCGGGGATCTGTTCGTCTTCGGCGGCCCTTCGCGGTACGTGTACCACGGGGTGCCCCGGGTCCATGAGGGCACCGGCGACCCCGCCACCGGGCTGCGCTCGGGGCGGTTGAACATCACGATGCGGGTGACCGGGCTCCATGACGCCTCCTGACCCTCCCGGGCGGGGTGGTTAGGGTGTCGATCACGGGCGATACGGCGACTCCCCGTCGCCGGCCGCCGCGTCCCCTGGCACTCTCACAGGAAGGTGGGCCGTGATGGACATCGCCAACATCACAGACATCCAGGCGATCGAGGCGGCAGCCGAGCGGATCGCCGGACATGTCGTGCGCACCCCGACCGTGGCGAGCCCGGGGCTGACGGAGCTGCTGGGCGCGCCGGTCACCACCAAGCTGGAGTTGCTCCAGCGCACCGGCTCCTTCAAGGCGCGCGGGGCGACGGCGAAGCTCCTGTCGCTGAGCGAGGCCGAGCGCGCGGCGGGCGTGGTGGCGGTGAGCGGCGGCAACCACGGGATCGCGCTCGCGGTGATGTCCGGCGCCCTGGATGTGAAGGCGACCGTCGTGATGCCGCGGGCGGCGCCCGCGCGCGCCGCCCGGATCGCGGAGGCGGCGGGGGCCACGGTGCGGCTGACGGAGGACATGGAGGGCGCGTTCGCCCTGATGTCACAGCTGGAGGCCGAGGGGCTGACGCTGGTGCACCCCTATGACGACCCCGTGGTGGTGGCCGCGCAGGGCACGGTCGGCCTGGAACTGGCCGACGACGCCGACGAGTTGACCGATGTGCTGGTCAGCATCGGCGGTGGCGGGCTGATCGCCGGGGTCGCCGCGGCGCTGCGCGCGCGGCGGCCCGGGGTGCGGATCTGGGGTGTGGAGACCGAAGGGGCCCAGGCCATGTCCGAGGCGCTGGCCGCGGGCGGCCCGGTGCCGGTCGCGCTGTCCTCGATTGTCTCCACCCTCAGCGCGCCGTCCGTCTGCGAGCTCACCTACGAGCATGTGTCCGCCCTGGTCACCGAGGTGCTGGTGGTGTCGGACGCGGAGGCGGTGCGGGGCACCCTCGACCTCGCCGAGCATGCGAAGGTCTGGGCCGAGCCCGCGGCCGGCTGCCTTCTGCCGGCCGCGCGGCGGGTGCTGGAGCGGGTGGGCGACGGGGCCCGGCTGGGGCTGGTGGTCTGCGGCGGCAATGTGAGCCCGTGGGACGTGATGTCCTGGGCGGACCGCTTCGGCCTGCGCTGAATCCGCCCGCCCGGCCCTGAGTTCGGCCGGAGCATCCGGTACGGCAGCGGGGTGGCCTGCGCCGCCACCCTGTCACCGTGGGCTTACCGCCCCGTCTTCCCGGCCCGTGCCTCCAGGAGCCGGGGCGGCGCGGCCTGCTTCCAGGAGTCCACGAGGATGTCGCGCAGCTCGTCCCTGTCCTCCAGCGCGGCGAGCCGCACCCGCACCCAGGCGAAGCTCGCCTCGTGGTCGGCGATCCAGAACTTCTCCGGCTCGGCGAGGACCAGTTCGTTCCGCTCCTCCTTGGGACATCTGACGGCCATCGACGTCTCGTCCTCGGGGAGCGTGGCGAACATCTTTCCGGCGACCCGGAAGGTGGGCATGGACCAGGCGATCTTCTCCGTCGTCTCGGGGAGCGACAGCGCGATTTCACGGACATCGTCGGACGTGGTCATGGGATGACCGTAAGGCACGGCACCGACACCCGCCCGGCCAGGCCGTTCGCCACCGGAGAGCGGGCCGGGCCCCGGTGTCAGCGGCCCACCGCGTACCCCTGGGCGCCACGGGGGTTGGCGGCCGCCAGGAGGACGCCGGTGTCGGGGTCGCGGGCGACCGCGCACAGCCGGCCCTCGGTCCAGGCGCCGCCGACCGTGACGTCATGGCCGCGGCGGCGGAGTTCGGCGATGGCGGGCTCGCCGATCCGGGACTCGACCACGACCTTCCCCGCCGCCATCGACCGCGGGTGGAACGAGCCGGGGAAGCTCTCCTGGTGCCAGTTGGGCGCGTCGATGGCGCCCTGGAGGTCGAGTCCCGAGCGCACCGGCGCGCGCAGGGCGACGGCGAGGAAGAAGTGGGTGCTCCACTGGTCCTGCTGGTCGCCGCCGGGGGTGCCGAAGGCCATGACGGGGGTGGAGCCGCGCAGCGCGAGGGAGGGGGTGAGGGTGGTGCGGGGGCGGCGGCCGGGGGTGAGGGAGCCCGGCAGCCCGGGGTCCAGCCAGGTCATCTGGAGCCGGGTGCCGAGCGGAAAGCCGAGCGTGGGGATCACGGGGTTGGACTGGAGCCAGCCGCCGCTGGGGGTGGCGGCGACCATGTTGCCCCAGCGGTCGACCACGTCGAGGTGGCAGGTGTCGCCGCGGGTGGTGCCGTCGGGGCCGACGGTGGGCTCCCCGGCGCCGGGGGCGGTGGCGGGCCCGGGGGTGTGCGACGCCGACCGCGCGATCGCGGCCAGGGCCTGCCGGCTCAGGCGCGGTTCGCGGCCGCCGGGCCGTCCGGGCCGCAGCTCGTGGCTGGCGCGCTCGCCGATGAGCGCCCGCCGCTCGTCGTTGTACGGGGCGGAGAGCAGGTCGTCGAGGGGGACGTCGGCGGAGTCGCCGTACCAGGCCTCGCGGTCGGCCATGGCCAGCTTGCCGCCCTCGATGAGGGTGTGCAGATAGTCGGGGGTTCCGTAGTCGTCGGCGGTCAGTCCGGGCGGCAGCAGGGCGAGTTGCTGGAGGAACACCGGGCCCTGGCTCCAGGGTCCGGCCTTGCACACCGTCCAGCCGTTCCAGTCGTAGGAGACGGGGGCCTCGTAGGTGGCGGCGAAGGCCGCGAGGTCGTCGCGGGTGAGGGTGCCGGCGTGGCGTTCCCCGGACGAGTCCATGGTGGGCCGGGCGGCGGCCTCGGCGAGCGCCTCGGCGATGAAGCCCTCGCGCCAGATCCCGCGGGCGGCGTCGATCCTGGTCTCGCGGCCGGGGCCCGCCGCCTCGGCCTCGGTGAGCAGCCGCCGCCAGGTCGCGGCGAGGGCGGGGTTCTTCAGCAGCCGCCCGGGGGCGGGGGCCTTGCCGCCGGGCAGGTAGAGCGCGGCCGAGGTGGTCCACTCGGTCTCGAAGAGCTCTCGTACCGTCTCGACGGTCTCGCCGACGCGCTCGACGGCGGGATGGCCGTGCTCGGCGTAGCCGATGGCGTACTTCAGGACGTCGGCGAGTTGTTTGGTGCCGTGGTCGCGCAGCAGCATCATCCAGGCGTCGAACGCGCCGGGCACGGCCGCGGCGAGCGGGCCGGTGCCGGGGACCAGGTCGAGACCGAGCGAGGTGTAGTGGTCGATGGTGGCCCCGGCGGGGGCCGGGCCCTGCCCGCACAGCACGGTCGGGGCTGAGCCCGCCGGGGCGAGGATGATCGGCACCTCTCCGGCCGGGCCGTTCAGGTGCGGTTCGACGACATGGAGGACGAACCCGGCGGCCACGGCCGCGTCGAAGGCGTTGCCCCCGTCCTCCAGGACGGCCATGGCGGACTGGGAGGCCAGCCAGTGGGTGGAGGACACCATGCCGTGGGTGCCCTGGAGGGTGGGGCGGGTGGTGAACATGAAGCGGCTCTCCTGGTCTCGGTACGGCTCGATCGTTCCACGCGGGTGCGGGCGAGGCGGGCTTGCGTCGGCCGGCTCTGGTCAGCGGGGCGGGGCCGAGGCGTCCGGCGCGGTGCCGTCGTCGGCCACCAGATGGCAGGAGACCTGCCGTCCGCCGCCGGGCAGCTCGCGCAGGGCGGGGGGCTCGGTGCGGCAGCGGTCGGTGGCGAGCGGGCAGCGGGTGTGGAAGCGGCAGCCCGCGGGCGGGTCGAGCGGGCTGGGCAGCTCCCCGCTGAGCAGGATCCGGGCGCGGGTCCGCTGCCGGGGCGGGTCGGGCACGGGGGCTGCGGACAGCAGCGCCTGGGTGTAGGGGTGCTTGGGGTCGGCGAACAGCTCGGCGGCCGGGGCCTGTTCCACCAGCTGCCCCAGGTACATGACGGCGATCCGGTCGGCGAGGTACTCGACGGCGGCCAGGTCGTGGGTGATGAACAGACAGCCGAAGTGCCGGTCCCGCTGGAGGTCCGCCAGCAGATTGAGGACGGACGCCTGGACGGAGACGTCCAGCGCCGAGGTCGGCTCGTCGGCGACCAGCAGCCGGGGGTCGACGGACAGGGCGCGGGCGATGGAGACGCGCTGCCGCTGGCCGCCGGACAGCTCGTGCGGGCGCCGCCGGGCGTGTTCGGGGCGCAGCCCCACCTGTTCGAGCAGCGTGGCGACCCGCTCGCGCAGGGCGTCGCCGGTGGCGATGCGGTGCAGCCGCAGCGGTTCGGCGACGATGGCGCCCACGGTCATCCGGGGGTCGAGCGAGGAGGACGGGTCCTGGAAGACGAGGTGGAAGTCCTTGCGCAGCGGGCGCAGCGCGCGCCGGGACAGGCGGGTGATGTCGCGGCCGTTGATGCGTACGGTGCCGTCGGTGGGACGGTCGAGCCGTACGGCGCAGCGGCCCACGGTGGACTTGCCGCTGCCCGACTCGCCGACCAGGCCGAGGATCTCGCCCCGGCCGATGGTGAGGCTGACGCCGTCGACGGCCTTGACGGTGCCCGCGCCACCGGCGAAGTGGCGTTTGAGGCCGACGATGTCAAGGACGGGGTGGGCGGGCTCGGCCGGGGGTGCGGCGTTCACTGGGCGGCCTCCTCGGACCGGTGGGGCAGGGGCGTCCGTACGGGGTGCCAGCAGGCGGCGTGGTGCGCCTCGTGCAGCGGCAGCAGGTCCGGGCGGGCGGTGGCGCACTGCTGGTCGGCGGCGGCGCAGCGGGGCTGGAAGGTGCACCGGTCGGGCTGCTCGGTCAGGCTCGGGACGAGGCCGGGGATCTCCTGGAGCCGTGGTCTGCCCTGGCGGGCCGCGGTGCGGTCGCGTACGGGCACGGCGCCCAGGAGGCCGCGGGTGTAGGGGTGGCGCGGATCGGCGAACAGGTCGTCCACGAGGGCCTGTTCGACGGCGCGTCCCGCGTACATCACCAGGACCCGGTCGGCGATGTCGGCGACGACGCCGAGGTCGTGGGTGATCAGGACGATCGCGGTGCCGAGCCGCTCCCGCAGGGAGCGCAGCACCTCCAGGATGCCCGCCTGGACGGTGACGTCCAGGGCGGTGGTGGGTTCGTCGGCGATGAGGACGGCGGGGTCGCAGGCGATGGCGATGGCGATCATCACCCGCTGGCGCATGCCGCCGCTGAGCTGGTGGGGGTAGTCGCCGGCGCGTCGGCCGGGCGCGGGGATGCCGACGAGGTCGAGCAGTTCGACGGCGTGGTCGCGGGCCTCGCGCCGGCTCATCCCCCGGTGGCGGCCGAGGACCTCGCGGACCTGGCGGCCGATGGTGAGGACGGGGTTCAGCGAGGTCATCGGCTCCTGGAAGATCATCGCGATCTCCTTGCCGCGGACGTCCCTCAGTTCCTTGTCGGGGGCGCCGACGAGCTCCCGGCCGCCGAGCCGTATCGAGCCGGTGACCTCGGCGGTGGGCGGCAGCAGGCCCATGACGGCGGTGGAGGTCACGGACTTGCCGCAGCCGGACTCGCCGACGACGGCCAGGACTTCGCCGGCGGCCACGTCGTACGACAGGCCGTCGACCGCGTGCACCGAGCGGCCGGGGCTGCGGAAGACGACGGACAGGTCCCGGACGCTGAGCGCGGGGGGCGTGGTCATCGGCTGTCTCCACGGGGGTCGAGGATGTCGCGCAGCCCGTCGCCGAGCAGGTTGAACGCGAGGGTCGCGGCCACGATCGCCACGCCCGGGAAGACGGCCATCCAGGGGGCGGCGGCGATATACGCCTGGGCGCTGGAGAGCATCACCCCGAGCGAGGGGGACGGGGGCTGGACGCCGAGGCCGAGGAAGCTGAGCAGCGCCTCCCCGATGATGGCGCCCGGGATGCCGACGGTGGCCTGGACGGTGAGCGCCGACAGGGAGTTGGGCAGGATGTGTCCGAAGAGCACGGTCCGGTCGCCGCCGCCGTTGGCGACGGCCGCGGCGACGTAGTCGAGGTGTTTGAGGCGCAGCGTCTCCGCCCGGGTGATGCGGATGACAGCGGGGATCTGGGACACGCCGATGGCGAGGGTGGCGTTGAGCAGCGAGGGTCCGAGGATGGTGGCGAGGCCGACCGCCAGCACCAGGAAGGGGAAGGCGAGCAGGGTGTCGGTGAGCCGGGAGACCACGGAGTCGGCGAGGCGCCCGTAGTAGCCGGCGGCCAGGCCGAGCGGCACCCCGACGGCGAAGGCCAGCGCCACCGCGAGCAGTCCGATCTGGAGCGAGGCCCGCACTCCGTGGAGGACCCGGGAGAGCTGGTCGCGGCCGAGGTCGTCGGTGCCGAGCCAGTGTGCCCAGCTCGGCGGGTGGAGGGCGGCGGTGAAGTCGGGCCGGGTGGGGTCGTAGGGCGCGATCAGCGGCGCGAACAGGGCGATCAGGACGAGGAGCGCGGCGGCGACGGCGCCGGTGAGGGCGAGCGGGTTGCGGAGCAGCAGCCGGACCGGGGAGGGCGGCGTGTCGGGCGCGGGGGCGGGTTCGCCGGTGGCGGGGGCGGTGGGGGCCGGGTTGGCCGGGTTGCCTATGACAGTCACCGGGCACCTCCGAGCCGGATGCGGGGGTCGATCAGCGAATAGGCCAGGTCGACCAGCAGGTTGACCAGGATGTACGCGGCGGAGGTGAACAGCACCACGCCCTGGACCATCGCGTAGTCCCGGGAGAACACCGCGTCGATGGTGAGCTTGCCGAAGCCGGGCAGGACGAAGATCTGCTCGGTGACGACGGCGCCCGAGATGAGATGGCCGAGTTGCAGACCGAGGACGGTGACGACGGTGACCAGGCTGTTGCGCAGCGCGTGGGAGCCGATCACCTGGCGGCGGGAGAGGCCCTTGGCGCGAGCGGTGCGGATGTAGTCGGCGGACAGCGAGCCGAGCATGGCGGCGCGGGTCTGTCGCATGACGACCGCCGCGAGGCCGGAGCCGAGGACGATCGCCGGAAGCACCATGTGCCGCAGGTTCTCCACCGGGTCGACGCCGAAGGGGACGAAGCCGGAGGCGGAGAACACGGGGACGGCGATGGCGAAGGTGAGGATCAGCACGATGCCGAGCCAGAAGGCGGGGATCGAAAGGCCCAGCAGCGCCAGGGCGTTCACCAGCCACTCCTCGGGCCTGCCGCGCCTGACCGCGGCCACGACCCCGGCGCTGACGCCGACGAGGACGGCGAGCAGCAGGGCCAGTGCGGAGAGTTCGAGGGTGACGGGCAGCGCGTCGAGGACGGAGTCGAGCACGGGGAGGCCGGTGCGGGAGGAGGTCCCCAGGTCGCCGGTGACGGCGTGGCGCACATAGCGCAGGTACTGGATCACGATGTTGTCGTCGAGCCCGTAGGCGCGGCGGATCCCGGCGATCGCCTCGGGGGTGGCCTCCTCGCCGGCCAGGGCGGTGGCCGTGTCGCCGGGCAGGGCCCGGACACCGGCGAAGACCACGACGCTGACCAGGAAGAGGGTGATGAGCGACTCGCCGATCCGGCGCAGCAGATAGCGGGGCATCGGCCGGGACATCAGCGGTCTCCCTTCGTGTAACCGGCTTCCTTCACCCGGATCAGTCCGTCGCCGAGGACCCGCAGTCCTGCGATGTCCTTGGCCGCGGACACATAGTTGTTGGGCTGGATGAGGTAGAGCACGGTGTGCCGGCTCCTGATGCGCTCCACGAGCCGTTGGTAGATCTTCTTGCGGTCGGCCACATCGGCGGTGGAGTGTCCGTCGGCGATGAGCTTGTCGGTGGCGGGGTCGGACAGTCCGCCGTAGTTCTGGGCGCCGCCCGTGCCGGCGAACGCGTCGATGTTTCCGGCCGGGTCGAGCCGGCCGGACCAGTTGGTGGTGGCGGCCTGGAAGTCGCCGGAGCGGGCGTGTTGCAGTCCGGTGGCGAACTCGGTCGGCCGCAGGGTCACCTCGAAACCGGCCTCCTTGGCCATGGCCTGGACGACCTGGCCGAGCCGACTGTCCTCCGGTGTGGTGCTGACCTGGAGCCGCACCCGCACCGGGGTGGACACTCCGGCCTGTCTCAGCAGCCGCCTGGCCTTCGCGGGGTCGGCGGCGGGGCAGTCGGCCGCGGCGGCGTAGGGGGTGCCCTCGGGGAGCGGGCCGCAGGTGGGCCGGTACATCCCCTGGAAGACGATCTTGTTGATCAGCGCCCGGTCCAGGGAGAGGTCGAACGCCTCGCGCACCCGTACGTCCCGGGCGATCGGGGTGTCGATACGGCCCGGCGGCTCCCCGGCGCCCTTGGTGTTGCCGATGTTGAGGGTGAGCCCGTAGTAGCCGAGCGAGGGCGAGTGGAACAGCTGGAGCCCCGGCTCGGTGAGCGCCCTGCCGACCTGGACCGGGTCCATCTGGTCGCCGACCTGGATGTCGCCGGAGAGCAGATTCGCCATGCGGACGTTGCCGTCGGTGATGGTGCGGTAGACGACCCGGTCGAGGCGGACCTTCTTCGCGTCGTAGTAGTACGGGTCCTTCCGCAGCACGATGCGGTCGCCGACGACCCGCTCCTCGTAGCGGAACGGCCCGACGCAGGTGGGGTGGCTCGCGAACCGGTCGCCGTAGGTCTTCAGCGCCTTGGGGGACATGACCATCCCCGAGCGGTCGGCGAGGAGCGAGAGGAGCGGGACGTACGGCTCGCTGAGCCGCAGCCGGACCGTGTCGTCCCCGATGGCGCTGACGCCGGTCACGGGTTTCAGCTCGCCCGCGCGGGTGGAGCCGGTCAGCGTCTTGTGCCGTTCGAGGGAGGTTTTGACGGCCCGTGCGTCCAGGGGGGTGCCGTCGGCGAACCGGATGCCCTCGCGGAGGCGGATGGTGACGGTGCGTCCGTGGTCGGTGGTCTTCGGGAGCGCGGCGGCGAGCTGCGGCACGATCTTGTTGTCCTGGTCGACGTCGTACAGCTTCTCGCACATGGCGGAGAAGACGGTCCGGCCGACGGCGGTGCTGGCCAGGGTCGGGTCGAGTTTGTCGGGGTCGGACTTGAGCGCGACGGTGAGCGTGCCGCCGTCGCGGACGGGCCGGGGGTCGGCCATCCGGACCGGGCCGGTCTCGGTCGCGGGACTGGCCAGGGAGGCGCAGCCGACGGTGGCGCCGAGCGCTCCGCAGAGGACGAGGGCGATGGCGGCCCGGGGCGAAGGCGGCAGGGGCAGGCGGCGTGGGCGCATGGCTGTCTTGCCTTACTGGTGGGGACCGAGGGGTGGGAGGGGCGCGGCGCGGCCCAGCATGGCGGAGAAACGCCGGTTGGTCCATTGGTAGGACCAAGTTGATGTCGGGTGACGCTAGTGCGGTGGCCCCGGGCGGCTGGTTTCCGCACCGTCACCACCTGGTTAAATCGCCTTGCTCCGGCTTCTTCGCGATATGAGAGCCTGAGCCACCGACCGGATCGTCAGAAGGCTGAGAACCAACAAATGGACTGGCGGCAACTGCGGCACTCCACCCTGTCGAGGCCGGACGCGCTGGCCGTCGGTCTGGAGCGGCTGATCCTCAGCGGCGAGCTGCCGCCCGGCTCGCGGGTGCCTCCCGAGCGGGAGCTCGCGGAGAGCCTCGGAGTCTCCCGCGGCTCGGTCCGCGAGGCACTGCGCGCGCTCGCCTCCCACGGGCTGGTCGCCCGCCGCCCCGGCGCGGGCACCGTCGTCCTCGACCCGGGGGCCACACCGCGCGGCGACGTCCTGGCCGCGGGGCTCGACACCACGGCCGAACTCCTCCAGGTCATGGAGGTGCGCGCGTGCATCGAACCGTCGGTGACCGCGCGGGCGGCGACGCGCGCGACGCCCGCCGACATCGTCCAGCTCCACGCGCTCCTCGACGCGATGCGGCGCGAGCCGTCGCGGCAGGAGTTCACCGACCTGGACCGCACCTTCCACCGGGCCATCGCCCAGTACACCCGCAACCCCCTGCTGCTGCGGCTGCTCGACCGGGTGTACGAGATCGGCGAGCCGGGGCGGCGCTCCTCGCCCCTGTCGGCCGCCCGGCGGCGCTCGACGATCGAGGAGCACCAGGCCATCCTGCGGGCGGTCGAGGCCCGCGACCCCGAGGCGGCCCGGGCCGCCTCCGAGGCGCACCTGGAGTCCGTGCTGCGCCGGATCGAGGCCCAGCAGCGGCGGAGCGCCGGCTGAGCGGCGCGGGTCCGGGGAACCCCGGGCCCGCGCCCGTGCCTCACAGTGCGCGGTGCATGATGTGCAGCCCCACGTATCCCTCCGTCGGGTGGTGGAAGCCCTCCGGGAGCGTGCCCAGCACCTCGAAGCCGAGCGACTCGTACAGCCGCACCGCGTGCACGTTGGTCTCCACGACCGCGTTGAACTGGATCCGGCGGAAGCCCGCCGCCCGGGCCCAGTCCAGCGAGTACTGGCACAGCGCCCGGCCCACGCCCTGTCCGGAGTAGGCCGGGGCGACCATGTAGCTGGCGCTCGCGACGTGCGCGCCGTTGCCCATCTGGTTGTTGTTCATCTTCGCCGTGCCGAGGACCGTGCCCGCGTCGTCGACGGCGACGACCGTACGGTTCGGCGGCGACAGGAGCCACACGTCGCGGCCCTGCTCCTCGCCGAGGTCGAGCGGATAGGTGTAGGTATCGCCCGCGGCGACGATCTCATGGAAGAAGGGCCAGATGGCAGGCCAGTCCCGTGGCGTGGCTTCCCTGATCAGCATCCGGACATGATGCCGGTGCGGCCCGCGGGGCGACCAGCGATTTCCGCGCGGCGCGGGATCAGCCGCGCCGGGCCAGTTCGCCGAGGAGCCGCCAGGTGCGGCGCTCGTCCTCGGGGGAGCCGATCGCGGTCTGGGTGTAGACGAGTTCGGTGGCGCCCGCCTCGAAGTACGCGGCCACTTGGGCGGCGAGCAGCTCCTCGTCGCCGATCGCGACCAGGTCGGCGGGGTTGTCGATGCCCTCGCGGTCCAGCGCGGCGCGGTAGGCGGGGAGGTTCCGGTAGGGGGCCATGTTCTGCTCGGCGCGGGCGCGGGCGCCCGCCACATCGGCGGTGACGACACCGGAGACGATCACGGCGACGCGGGGCGCCGGGCGGCCGGCGGCTTCGGCGTACCGGGTGATGGTGGGGACGGTGTACTCGGCCAGGGTCCGCGGCCCGGAGAGGATGGGCAGCACCCCGTCGGCGAGTTCACCCGCGGCGCGCAGGGTCTGCTCCCCCGCCGCCGCGACCAGCACCGGCACCCGTGGCCGGGCGCCCGGCACACTGCCCGGCAGCGAGGCCCTGGCGACCAGCGTCTCGCCTTCGAGGTCCACCACGCCGGTCTCCAGCAAGGAGCCCAGCGCCTCCAGGTGTTCGCGCAGATGGCGGACCCGGGGGTGGGGCGGGAGCCCGTAGACCTGCTCGACGAACGACTTGATCGACAGTCCGACGCCCAGCGTGAAGCGCCCGTGGGAGGCCGCCTGCGCGGTCTGGGCCTGCATGGACAGGGCGATGGGGTGCCGGGGGTAGATCGGCACAACCGCGGTGCCCACGTCGATGCCGGGGACCTCGCGGGCCGCCAGGGCGGCCACGGTGATGGCGTCGTGGTCGAACCGCTGGGTGAACCAGGCCGCGGACAGCCCGGCGTCGGCCAGCTCCTTGACCTGGCCGATCAGGGTGTCGACGGAGTTGGCCTCGCGTGACGGCTGGGTGTGGTCGGTGGGCAGGGCGACACCGATGCGCATGACGTGCTCCGAATCGACGGTCGGCGGGTGGCGGACGGCGGCCCGCCGAGGCGACGGGAGCCGGGAAAGAATCTTAACCCAGTAACGAAAGTTACCGGGTCACGATTCATCGGGCGGGCCGACGCGGCGTCAGGTGTGTTCCGGGGCGCGCTCCTCGGCGGGGGCGTCCGCCGCCGACGCCACCGCCGGGCGGCGGCGCGGCAGGCACAGCGCGGGGAGGACGGCGGCGAGCATGAGGGCCACCGCCCACAGGTAGGTGTCCGCGAAGGGCCCAGCGTGGGTGGGGGTGGTCGAGCCGCCGCCGTTGATCGAGAGCGTGACGGAGAACAGGGCCACGCCGGTCGCGGCCGCCACCTGGGAGGTGATCTGAAGGGCCGTCGAGGCCGAGGGGGCGTCCTCCCCCGACAGCCCGCGGGTGGCGGCGGCCATCGTCGGCATCATCGTCATGCCGACGCCGGTGCCCAGCACCAGCAGCGAGGCGCCCACCCGCCAGAACGCGGTGGTGTCCGACAGCTGCACGGTCAGCAGCGTCATGCCGAGCGCCGCCGTGGAGATCCCGCCGACCACCAGCCACCGCGGCGGGACCCGGTCCGCGAGGCGTCCGGAGAACTGCATGGTCACACCGGCCGCCAGCCCCAGGGGGGCGCCGAGCAGGCCGGAGGCCGTGACGCTCTCGCCCCGCACCACCTGGAAGTACATGGGCAGCAGCAGCATGCTGCCGAAGTAGCCGACGACGAACAGGCCCAGCGTCGCCGCGCCGGCCGCGAAGGACCGGTCGCGGTACAGGCGCAGATCGATCAGCGGGTGCGGGGAGACCCGGGCCCGGAGGACGAAGCCCACCACCAGCACGGCCCCCACCACCGCCGGGATCACCACGCCCGGGCCGCCGAAGTCGCGGCGCTCGGCGCCGGTGGACAGGCCGTAGATCAGCGCGGCCAGGCCCGGGGACAGCATCAGCAGGGCGGGGAGATCCAGCCGTTGGCCGGGGCCTCCGGCGGCGCGTGGCAGGGCGCGGGAGACGACGAGCAGGGCGACCACACCGACGGGCACATTGATGGTGAACATCCAGCGCCAGGAGAAGGAGTCCACCAGCCAGCCGCCCAGCACCGGCCCGCTGACGGGGCCGATGAGGATGGGGATGCCCATGATGCTCATGATGCGACCCATGGTCTCCGGGGTGGCGGCCCGCATCATGATCGTCATCCCGGTGGGCACGATCATGCCGCCGCCCAGGCCCTGCACCATCCGGAAGGCCACCAGCGACTCGATCGACCACGCCGTCCCGGCCAGCAGGGAGCCGAGGGTGAACAGCGCGATGGCCGTCATGTAGACGCGCTTGGTGCCGAACCGCCGGATCGCCCAGGCCGTCACCGGGATCACCGCGGCCAGGGCCAGGGAGTACCCGGAGGCCACCCACTGGACCGTGGCGAGCGGCGCGTCGAACCGCTTGGCCAGCGAGTTGATGGCGACGTTCACCACGGTGGTGTCCAGCACCGACATGATGGAGCCGAGCGTGACCACGGCGGCGAGCACCCCGAGCCGGGGTGAGGAGGGCGGGGCGTCGCCGGGAGCGTGCTGTGTATGTGACATGACGGAGCCTTGTCTTCGTGACCGGTGGGTCGGGTGGATCACCCGCCCGCATCCCGAGACTCCGATATCAACCAAGGTTCAAGTCAACCGAGGACCGGCTCCGGCATGTTGTTCGGCCCGCGCGGCACCCCCGGGCCGGTCCCGCCCGGGGGTCGGCCCGGGGGTCGGCCCCCGGCGCGTCAGGCCCAGGCGCGTCAGGCCCAGGCGCGTCAGGTCAGCGGCAGCGCCCGGATCGACTTGCCGCGCACCACGTACAGCCGCCCCTGGCCCGCCAGCGGCTCCGTGGTGCCGAGCACGGAGCCGGACGAGTCGCGCAGCGTCCACCGCGTCCGTCCGGTACGGAGGTCCACCGCGACCGCGGCGGCGCGGGTGTCGGAGGACGGCGGAAAGACCAGCCCGTCGGCCACCCCGGTGGCGGCGGGCGGCAGGGCCAGGTCGGTGTCCGCCTTCCACTTCCACCGCACCTGGTGGGAGGCCAGGTCGACGGCGAACACATGGGTGCGCAGGACCGTGAAATAGGCGATGCCGTCCGCCACGGCCGGGGCGCCGAACGTCGGCCCGTCGCCCGTGCCGGAGGGCAGCTGTCCGGGGTCGATCCGCCAGCGCCCGCGGCCGGTGCGCAGATCGATCGCGCTCAGCCCCAGGCCGCACACCAGCACGATGCCCCGCGCCACCGCCGCCGTCCACGGGGGCACCATGCTGCCGCCGTCACCCGAGATCAGCTCGCCGCCGGGCAGCGCCACGCGCCACCGCCGACGGCCGTCCGCCGTGTCGTACGCGGCCACCGAGCCGGCGTCGACGAGCACCAGCCGGCCGTCCGCCACCCGGCCCGGGAGCTTCCCCGCCTCGCCGCGCGCGATCTCCCGGCGCCAGCGCACCTTCCGGGCCACCGTGTCGTACGCGAGCAGATAGCGGCGGCGGGTGTTCGGCAGGCCGTCGCTGCGCGGGCCCGAGTGGCCGACCACATACGCGGTGCGGCCGTCCGCCGCGGCGACCGGGCGGTCCATGAAGCGGAAGGTCACCCCCAGCGGATCCGAGTACCAGGTTCTGCCGTCGGCCGCGTCGACCATCGCCAGCCGGTCGTCCCCGTCGGCGTAAGCCGCCTTCATGACGAGCAGTCCGCCGCAGGCCGTCGGGGTGTATCCGGCCACCGCGGGCGCGGTCCAGCGCAGGGTGCCGCGGCGGGCGTCCACCCCGAGGATGCCCGCCCCCGGGTCGGCCTGCACGGCGATGACACCGCGGTGGAGCAACGGCCGCCCCAGGTCCCCGATCGGGCCCCGGTACTCCCACAGCGGCTGTGGCGCGGTGCCCGCGCCCCCGCCGCCGGGGCCGGGCCGGGGGCCGCCGGGCGGGTCGTCGCCGCCGGAGCCGGCCGCCGCCCACCACACGCCGCCCGCCACCCCGGCGGCGGCCAGGGCCCCGACCCCGCCGAGCAGCAGCCGGCGGCGGGCCGGACGCGGGCCGTCCGGGGAGGGCGACGCCTCGGGGACGGCGGGGGGCGGCGTGGCCTGTGGCCCCTCGTCCCGCCGCACCGCCGTGTCCCAGACGGTCGCGGTGCGCAGCGCGATGTCCTGAAGCACGCCCGCCGGGAGCAGCCCGGCGAACCGCTGCCGCTCGCGCTCCCGTTCGCCCGCGTGTTCCCCGTCCCGCTCCCGTCGCCCTTCGGATCGGCCGTCGTGTCCGCCGTCGTCGCCCGTGCCCGCCAGGGCGCGCGCGATCCGTTCGGCGGCGGGCCGGTCGGCGGGGTCCTTGGCCAGGGCGCCGACGACCAGCGGCCACAGCTCCTCCGGCACCCCGGTGAGGTCCGGCTCCTGATACGCCACGCGGTACAGCACGTCGTTGGCCTCGCCCTCGCCGAACGGCGCCCGCCCGGTGGCGGCGTACACCAGCAGGCCGCCCAGCGCGAACACGTCGGCGGGCGGTCCGACGCTCTGCCCGCCGACGGGGCGCGCCTGTTCGGGCGAGAAGTAGGCGGGGGTGCCCACCTGGCGGCCGGTGCGGGTCAGCCGCTCGGCGCCCACGGCCCGGGCGAGCCCGAAGTCGATCAGCTTGGGCCCCTCGGCGGTGATCAGCACATTGGAGGGCTTCAGATCGCGGTGCACCAGGCCCTGGCGGTGCACCGCGGCAAGGCCCTGGGCGAGCGCCGCCCCCAGGGCGCGCAACGCGGCGTACGGCCAGGGGCCATGGGCCTCGACCGCCTGCGCCAGCGACGGGCCGAGCAGATATTCGGAGGCCAGCCATGGCCGCGGCCCGGTGGTGTCGGCGTCCACGACGGCCGGGAAGAAGTCGGCTCCGCCCAGGGAGCGGGCGGCCTGGAGCTCCTGCCGGAACCGCTCCCGGAACTCCTTCTCGTCGGCCAGTGCCCGGTGCACCGCCTTGAGGGCCACGGTCCGGCCGCCGTCGGAGCGGGCCAGGAAGACGGTGCCCATCCCGCCCGAGCCGAGGCGGGCGAGCAGCCGGTAGCGGCCGAACGCCTCCGGGTCGTGGCCGAGCAGCGGCCGTACGGGCGAGGCGGGCTGGTCGGCCGTCACGGTCACGGTCATCCCTTCACTCCACCGGAAGCAGGAACACGGCGGCGCCGTGGGCGACGACGGCGGACGATCCCGCCGGGTAGACGTAGTAGCCGTCCAGGAGCTCGCCACCGCTCTCCTGGAAGCGCCACCGCACACCACCCGTCCGGGCGTCGAGCGCGAACACCCCCGCCGCCGCGGCGGCCAGCACCGTACGGCCGGAGCCGCTGACCGAGAGGGTGGGGGTCGCCTTCCACACGGTGTCGTCGGGCAGCGCGGACCGCCACAGCTCGGTGCCGCGGTCCGGGTCGACCGCGTAGACCAGCTTGGTGCCGTCGGACACGTACAGCACATCGCCCTTTCCGCCCGGCCCCTGACGGACCACCGGGTGGCCCAGCGGGGACTTCGTCGACGCGTAGCCGTTGATGTCCAGCGACCACCGCTGCCGTCCCGAGTCGATGTCGACCGCGCGCAGCGTCGCCCCGTGTGCGGCGTAGAGCAGGCCGCGGGTGGGGGATATCCCGACCTTGTCCCCGGTGCCGACGCCGGCGAAGCGCCTGCGCCACTCCTGGTGTCCGTCGGACAGCCGCAGCGAGATCAGCTCCACCTCGCCACCCCGGTATCCCATGCCGATCAGGGAACGGCGGGTGGGGAACGCCCCGATGTCATGGCCGTAGGCGGCGGGCAGCCGGGCCCGCCACCGCTCGCGGCGGGTCCGGGTGTCGTACGCGACCACATGGGCGGGCGGGTCGTCGCCGCCGCTGGTTCCGGTGGCGGTGAAGTAGGCGCGCCGGCCGTCGGCGTCGACGGAGAGCATGGTCCGGAAGGTGAGTCCGGTGCCCGAGTACGTGGACTCCACCCAGCGCTGGTGGCCGTCGCGGGCGTTGAAGGCGGTGAGTCTGCCGCCGACGGCGACGAGGGCGAGTTCGCGGCTGATGGGCTCGGGGGTGGCGTCGGTGCCCAGGTCGTCGCGGCGCCAGCTCGGGCGGCCGGTGCGCAGGTCGAGGGCGACGGCTTCCTGGGCGTTGGTGATGATGGCGAGCCTGTTCCGCCACACCAGGGGCGGGACGGACGTGGCGTCCGTCAGGTCGAAGCGCCACCGGGCGAGGGGGGCGGTGCCGGCCGGCGGGCGCGGCTCGGGGCGGGCGGAGGGGCGCCGGGCCGGTCCGGGGTCGGTGAGGGCCGACAGTCCGCCGCGGCCCGCCACCCATCCGGCCACCGCCCCGCCCCCGGCCAGCAGTCCGGCGGCCCCCGCGGCGGCGGTGGTGAGCAGGGCGCGGCGGGATGCCGCCGCGGTACGGGCGGACGGCGGGTCCGCGACCGGATGCGCACGGCCCTGCCCCTCGCCCTGCGTGGGTGCCGTGAACACCTCGTCGCCCGGGAACACTTCGCCGCCGGCGGCCGGTTCGCCGCGGGCGCCGGGCGGGACCGCGGCGGGCTGGCCGGCGGGCACCGGCTCCTCCAGCACCAGCACCTGCGCGGCCTCGCGGGCCAGCCGGGCCACCACCGCGCTCGGCAGCCGCGGCGGCGGCGGTGGCGCGGCCGGGTCGGGGCCGCCGAGAGCGGCGCGCAGCGCGGCGGCGTCCGGGCGGCCCGCGGGGTCCTTGTCCAGGCAGCCCGTCAGGATCTCGGCGAGCGGGGCGGACAGCGGGCCGAGGTCCGGCAGTTCGGCGGCGATCCGGTACAGCACCTGCGGCGGGGCGTCGTCGCCGAACGGGGTGCGGCCGGAGGCGGCGTGGGCGAGGACCGCGGCCAGGGAGAACACGTCGGAGGCGGGGACGGGGGCCCGGCCGCGCGCCTGTTCCGGTGACAGGAAGGGGGCGGGCCCGGCGAACCGGCCGGTGTCGCTGTCGTACGCGTCCCCTCGGCCACCGCCGGCTCCCACTCCGTCCGCACCCCCTCCATCCTCTCCGTGTCGGGGCAGGCGCGCGTGGTGAAAACCCGTCAGGCGGGGGCCGTCCCCGGCCACCAGGACGGCGTCGGCCGAGATGCCGCCGTGCACCATCCCGGCCGAGTGGACCCGCTCCAGCGCCTCGGCGAGCGCCGCGCCCAGCGCCCGTACCCCGGGCTCCGCGAGCCCCTGGGGCGCGGCGCGGACGGCCTCGGCGAGCGGCACGGCGGGGACGTACGCATGGGCCACCCATGGGACAGCCGCGTCCAGTTCGGCGTCCTCGACGGGGCGCACCCAGCGCCCGGCGGCGGCCCGTGACGCCGCCACGTCGCGGCGCAGCCGGGCGCGGAGCCGCTGGTCGTCGGCGAGCGCGGCGCGCACCAGCGTGACCTCGACGGCCGGCCCGCCACCGACGCGCCGCCCCAGCAGCCGCACGCCGCTGTCCGTCTCCCCCAGCCGGGCCAGCATCAGAAACGGCCCGAGTCGACGCGGATCCGCGTTGTGCAAGGTGTGCATATGTCGGCAGCCCTCCCGGCACGGTGCCGCGCCCCCGCTCTGTGTACGTACCGCAGCCTAGGGGTGTCGAAGCATGGCGGGCGCGGGTGAACACCGGCGAGCGCGATCACAGGACGGGCATGGCGCGCAGGGTGCCGGCGTGTGCGAGGAAGACCCGGTTGGCCGCGCCGGTCAGGCGCCAGGGCTCGTCGCCTCCGCCGCCGAGCGACCACGCCGCCGCGGCCTGCCGCAGATCGACGGTCACGACGCCGTCGTCCGGGCCGGAGGGGTCCTGGCCGAGCGGATGGTAGAGGGACCGGCCCTGGACCACGGGGGCGGTCGTGGGGAGGGCGTGGGTGCCGGGGATGACGGACCAGCTCTGTTCGCCGGTACGGGCGTCGACCGCGATCAGCTGGTCCTGCCAGACGACGTAGAGGGAGCCGTCGGCCGGGGCGGGCGAGCCCCAACTGCCGGTGCCGGGGGCGGGGGTGGTCCAGCGCCGTGCGCCGTCCGCGAGGGCGAGGGCCCGCAGCGAGGGGCCGCCCAGGTAGACGGTGCCGTCCGCGACGGCGGGCGTGAGAGCCACCCCCGCGCCGGTGTCCTGACGCCAGGCGGCCGTGCCGTCGTCGGTACGGTACGCGGTGACCGTCCCGTCGGACCCCGCGACGACGAGGCGTCGCCCCGCCGCCGCGGCCGCGGCTCCCTTCGCCGTGCCGGTCGCCGCCGGTGTCGTCCAGCGGGCCCGGGCGCCGGTCAGCGGCTGGGCGCGCAGCCGCCGTTCGCCGTCGAGTACGTACGCGGTGTCGGCGTCGGCGGCGAGGAGCCGCGCCGCGCCGTCCGCCCGGGACCAGCGTTCGCGCCCGTCGCGGGCGTCCAGGGCGGTCAGCCGGCCGCCCGCGGTGACCGCGAGGACGACGCCGGCGGCGGCGAGCAGGCCCGCGCCGGTCGGCGGAGCGCCCCGGTCGGTCCAGGTCCACGCGGGTTCCCCGGTGTCCGCGGCCCAGGCGGCAAGGCCCTTGGGCGTTCCGGCGACCACGACCCGGTCGGCCGTGAGCGGGCCCGCGCCGTCGGTGGCGAGGCCGTCGCGGGTCCAGAGCGGGGCGGGCGCGGTGCCGGGGGTGTACCGCGCCAGCGGGGTGGCGGCCGGGACGCCGGGGCGTCGGCCGTCGCCACGCAGCAGCCACCACCCCGCCCCGCCGCCCGCGGCGCAGACGGCGACGGCGGCCGTGGCGGCGCCCGCGACCGTCACCCGGCGCCGGGACGGGGCCGTTTCGGGGGCGGCGGAGCGGACCATGCGGTCGACGTCCGCCGCGCGGCGGGCGAGTTCGGCGGCGAGCGGGCCGGCGCGCCAGGCGGGGCGGCGCGGGGCCAGGCGCCGTATCGTGCCCTGCGCCGTGCCCCGTACCGCGCCCCGTTCGGTGCGCAGCCGCCGCGCCACCTCGCGCGGTTCGGGGCGCTCGGCGGGCTCCTTGGCCAGACAGTCGGTCACCACCCCCAGCAGGGACGCGGGTACGCCCTCCAGGTCCGGCTCCTCGTGGACGGTGCGGAACTGGACGGCCGCCGGGTGGCCGTCGCCGAAGGGCAGGCGCCCTCCGGCGGCGAACGCGAGCACGGCGCCCAGCGCGAAGACATCGCCGGGTGGCCCGGTGCGCCGGCCGAGCACCTGCTCGGGGGCGGCGAAGCCGGGCGTGGCGGGGGCCGACCCGGCGCCGGTGAGGGTCATTCCGTGCTCGGGCCGGGCGATGCCGAAGTCGATGACGTACGGGCCGCCGCGGGTGAGCACCACGTTCGACGGCTTGAGGTCCCGGTGCACCAGCCCGGCCGTGTGGATCCGCGCCAGCGTTCCGGCCAGCGCCGCCCCCAGCGCCCGTACGTCCGCCTCCGCAAGCGGCCCGAAGCGGTCCACGGCGCGAGTGAGGGTCAGGCCCGGGAGGAACTCCGAGGCGAGCCAGGGCCGTTCGCCCGACAGCCCGTGGCCGAGGACGGCCGCGAGGCCGGGCCCGCGCACCGACCGCGCCATTTCGGCCTCCCGCCGGAAGCGGGCCGGCAGCCCGGGGTCCTCGCCGTCCATGCCGTCCGTGCCGTCCGTGCCGTCCGTGGTTCGCAGCGCCTTCACGGCCGCGGTCCGGCCCGCCGTGTCCACCCCCAGGTAGACCTTCCCCATGCCACCCGCGCCGACCACCCCGAGCAGCCGGTAGGGCCCCAGCCGGGGCGGGTCGTCACCGGCGAGCGGGGCGACGGTCGGGTTCTCGGTCATGGCCACGAACGGCGATCGTAGACGGCCGCGGCCGCCGTCTACGCTGTGCCCGTGATCTCTCCCCGCGCCCCGCTGTCCGAGCTCGTCCGCCATGTGCCGCCCCCGCCCGAACCGGTGGACGGCCACGGCGACTGGGAGGCGGCGGAGGCCGCGCTGGGGGTGCCGCTGCCCGCGGACTTCAAGGCGCTGGTGGAGACGTACGGGCGGGGCGAGTTCCGCGACCACATCGCGGTGTGCACACCCTTCGGCGACGACAATCCGGTCCGGCTGGAGGCGGATCTGCTGGAGGACTACGCCGACTTGCGGGAGATGTTTCCGGAGCACTACCCCTACCCGCTGTTCCCGGAGCCGGGCGGGCTGATCGCCTGGGCGGTGACCGGCAGCGGACACCATCTGTGCTGGCGGACCGTGGGGCCGCCGGACGAGTGGCCGGTCGTGGTGTGGTCACGCGACGACGACTACGAGGAGTACGGGCCGGGCGCCGTCGACTTCCTGGAGGGGTGGCTCACCGGGCGGATCGTCTCGGAGGCCCTGCCCGACAACCAGCCCGGCCTGGCTCCGTGGTTCGACCCGGCGCGCGAGCTGGCCCATGTCTACGTCCGGCTGGCGGAGGGCGAGCGGCCCTATCCGGAGCGGCTGCGGATCCTGCGCGAGGCGCTGGCACCCACCGCCGACCGGGGCGGCATGGTGTCCGAGTACGACGGCAGACGGCAGGACCACTTCGCCACCGTGGACGGCGGCTGGGAGCTGACGTACGAGACGGCGTACGGCCATCAGATCCGGGTGGCCTTCCCCCCCGAGGACAGCGAGCGGGCGCGGCTGGCGGTGCTGGGCGCGGCCGGGGCGATGGGGTGCGCGGTGCTCGGGCTGTCGACGGTCCACGGCACGGCCGTGTGGGAGCCCCTGCCCTGAGCCTTGCCACGTCGGGTGCGGTGGCCGCGGCCCCGCTCAGCCGTCGATCCCGTGTTCGGCCAGCGGACCCACCGCCCAGCCCTCGTCCCGGCAGGCACGGACGAAGGCGGGCAGCGCGCCGAGGGCTGCCCGCCAGCAGCCGGGCGCGGCCGTTTGGTCGGTGTCGTGCAGCAGTACCGTGTCGCCGCCGCGCAGATCGCGGCGCACGGTGGCGAGCACCGAGGCCGGAGTGGCCTGGGCGGTCCAGTCCCGGCCCCAGGCCGTCCACAGCACGGGGCGGAGCCCGGCCCGTGCGGCGGCCAGCCGGCGGCCGCCGGTCAGGATCCCGTACGGCGGCCGGTACCAGCGCGGTACCGCGCCCGTGGCCAGCCGTACGGCGCGGGCGGCGTGTGCGACCTCGCGCAGATCGCGGGTGACCGCGGGCAGCCATGGGCGGCTGTGTGTCCAGCCGTGGACGGCCAGCTCGTGGCCCCGGAGGGCGATGTCCCGCGCGGTGTCGGGGTGGCGCAGCACGCTGTTGCCGAGGACGAAGAAGGTGGCCCGTACGGCGAGCTCGTCGAGGGCGTCGAGGAAGTACGGGGTGGACCGGGGGTCGGGTCCGTCGTCGAAGGTGAGGGCGATGTGGTCGGGGCGGCCGCGGCCCGCCAGGGCCGGGAAGGCGCGCCGCGCGCCCGGCAGCCGGACGGCGGCGGGGGCCGCGTGCGCGACCGCCACGAGGGTCCCCCCGGCCACGACCAGGGTCTCGGCCCGGCCACGCGCGGTCCCGTGGCGGCTGCCGAGTCCGGCCGTTCCGTCGCTCATGGGCGGCTCACCTGTGCTGCCTCCAGCGGTGGCGCAGGACCGCCGCTTCCGGACACGAGGGGCCGCCACCGCTCCCGGTCACGCGGGGCCGTCGCCCCCGGCCGGGAAGTACCACCGCCGCCCGTCACGAGGCGCCGTGGACCCTGGCCGCGCCGGGCCGCCGCCCCGGTCACGACGCGTCCCCGCTTCCGGTGCGCCGCGCCGCGCGAGGCGGGCGGGCTGGGCGCGTGGTGGCGCGGGTGGCCGTGTCCCAGCCGTGGGCGACGGTGGGCGAGCGGGAGAGGCCGACGATGCCGACCGCCATCAGGACGACACCGGCCGCCTCGGGCACGATTCGCAGTCCCAGGGCGACGCGCTCGCCGAACAGCACCCAGCCCAGGGCGATGCTCACCAGCGCGTCGCCGAGGGTGAGTGCGGGCTGTGACGCCGCCAGGGTGCCGGCCCGCAGGGTGCTCTGGAGCAGCAGAAAGCTCAGCAGCCCGACGCCGCACACCGCATAGAGCGGCCAGCTGGTGAACACGGCGGCCACTCCGCCGGCGAACCGGCCGGTGAACTCCTTGATCAGCGCCGCGGTGCAGGCGAAGCACACGGCGGTGGCGCACCCGAGGACGGCGGCGCGGGCCGGGCCGCGCAGCGCGTGGGCCACCGCGGTCAGGACGCCGACGGCGAGCACCGTCAGCACCCCCACCGGGAGCCAGCGGCCGTTCTCGGCGGTGCTGTGGCCGTGCGAGGGGTCGGCCGCGACGAGAAAGAGCGCCAGCCCGGCGGCCAGCGTCACGAACGCCAGCCAGGTGCGGCCGTCCGGGCGGTGGCGGAAGACCAGGCTGCCGACCATCAGCGTGAACAGCAGTTCGGTCACCAGCAGCGGCTGGACCACGGAGAGCCGCCCGACGGCGAGCGCGCCCACCTGGGCCACCGCCGACACCACCATCGCCGCCGCGCCGGCCAGCCAGAACGGGCGCCGCAGCAGCCGGGCCAGCCGGAGCAGCGACCGCCCGAGCCCGCGCCCCGCCCGCCGCTCGTGTTCCTGCTCCATGGCGGCTTCCTGCTCCATGGCGGCGCGCCGCTGCAACACCGACGCCGCGCCGTTGCCGAGGGCGGACAACAGCGCCAGCAGGACCGTCAGCGCGTCGTGCACCGCGTCACCCGAAACGGGCCGCCAGCCGGCGGTAGAGCGCCGGGGCCGCGCTGCGGACCAGCACGGGCAGGCGCAGCCAGCCGGGCACGTACACCTCGTCGCGGCCCCGCGCGACGGCGTCCCAGACCGCGTCGGCGACCTGGGCGGGGGGCAGCGGGCGGGGGCGGCGGCGGGTGTAGGGGGTGCCGCGGCGGGCGAAGAACGGGGTGTCCACCACGCCCGGGACGACATGGGTGACCCGTACGCCGGACCCGCGGAGCTCGTACCGCAGGGCGTCGGCGAAGGTGCCGAGGGCCGCCTTGGCGGCGGAGTACACCGCCTCGCCCCGCACCCCGACGCCGCCCGCGACGGATCCGATGAGCACGATGTGTCCGCGCCGCTCGGCCAGCATGCGCGGCAGCACCAGACGCACCAGGCGTACGGCGGCCAGCAGGTCGACGGAGATCACCCGGTCGATGGCCGCGGGCGGCATCGAGCCGAAGGGGCCCGCCCAGCCGACCCCCGCCCCGGCCACCAGCAGGTCGACCCGCCCGGCGGCGCGGAAGGCCGCCCGGACCAGGTGGCCGCTGCCCTCCGCGGTGGCCAGGTCGGCGGGGAGGGCGGTGGCGGAGGTCCGGGCCGCCACGCGGTCCAGCCGTTCCTGGTGGCGGCCGCTGAGCAGCAGCCGCCAGCCGCCCTCCGCGGCGAAACGGTCCGCGACGGCGGCGCCGATGCCCGAGGAGGCGCCGGTCACCAGCGCCACGCCCGGCCCGGCGGCGGCGGGGCGCTCCGCGCCCCGGGCCGGGCCACGGTGGGTTTCTGTGTCCGGGAGGGGGCGGGTCATGGCGACTCCCTGTGACGGCCGGCCGGGGCGGACGGCCGTCAAACGGTTTGACGACTCTCGGAGCGGTTACTTCCAGTTAGCCACGATCGGCTTCACCACGCACCACACGCGCCGCACCCGCCGACTCGGCCGGGCGCCCCAGCGGAGGTGACCATGCACCCGCCGCCCGATCACCAGTACGCCGGACGCCCTCCCGGGGAGCTCCGGTGAGCAGGCGTTTCCTCGTGGTGAGCGCCAGCATGGGCTCCGGTCACGACGCGGTGGCCGGGGAGCTCGCGCGGCGCCTGGAGGCCCGGGGACACCGGGTGGACCGGACCGATGTCCTCGCCCTGCTCCCGGCCGGGATCGGCCCGTTGCTGCGTTCCGGCTACCGGGCGGTGATCCGCCGCCTCCCCGTCCTCTACACGGGGATCTACGCCGCGTTCTTCCGCCCCGGCCCCGGCCCGCGCCCGGGCAGCGCCCCGCTGGCGGCACTCGCCGAACACCGGCTGCTGGCGCTGGTGGAGCGCTGGCGGCCGGATGTGGTCGTCCCGGTCTTCCACCTCGCCGCCCAGCTCACCGGCGGGCTGCGCGCGGACGGGGCGCTGACGGTGCCGAGCGCCGTGGTCGTCACCGACTTCGCGGTGCACCGCCAATGGCTGCATCCGGGCAACGATCTGTATCTGTGCCTCACGGCCGAGGGGGCCGACACCGTGCGGCGGGCCGTGCAACGACCCGCGGTGGCCACCGGTCCGGTGGTGGCCGGGCGCTTCTCCGCCCCCGCCCCGGGGGCGGACGGCTGGCGAGCGCGGTTCGCGGCCCACGCGCCCGGGAAGCCGCCGGTGGCGCTGGCCGCGGGGGCCTGGGGGGCCGGCACCCGGCTGGCGGCCACGGCGCGGCTGTTGGCCTCGGCGGGCTATCTGCCGGTGGCGCTCTGCGGCCGCAACGAGCGGCTGCGCCGCGAGCTGTCGCGGTGGCCCGAGGTGTGGGCGGTCGGCTGGGAGCCGGACCTGGCCGGCGTGCTGGCCGCCTCGTGGGCCGTGGTGGACAACGCCGCCGGGCAGACCGCGCTGGAGGCGCTGGCCGCCGGGGTGCCCGTGGTCGGCTACCGCCCCATTCCGGGGCACGGCCGGGAGGGTGTCCGCCACATGGCGGCCCTGGGCGTGAGCGAACACGCGCGGGACGCATGGGACCTCGTACGTGTGCTCGACACGCTCACCGCGCCGGGCGATGCGCGCGAGCGCCGCATCGCCGCGGGCCGCCGCCTGTTCACCGGCGACGCGGCGGCCGCTCTGGCCGAGGTGGCCGAGGCGGGCCGGGTGTCCGAGACGGCCCGCGGGGCGGGCTAGGCCGTGTCCGCAGAGTCCCGCCGGGCCCGCGACGCCTGGCACGCGCCCCCAGCTACCGCTGGGAGGTGCCCCCGCGCTGCGTTGTCGGGCTCGCCCAAGTACGCCCAGTACGAGGACGACCCTCCGCCTTGCGATCGCACGCGCCCCCAGCTACCGCTGGGCGGTGCCCCCTGACGCCGCGGGCTGATCCGACGCGACTCTGCGGACACGGCCTAGGACCTGTCTTCGAAGAGGGACACATCGAGGAGGCGCCTGCCGGGCGGTGGATGGGCGGTGTCCGCCCGTCAGGCGCCGTCCTCCTCGGCCTGGGGTCAGGCCTCGTACAGGCCGCGGCCGGCGCTCTTGGCCCGGTCCGCCTTGCGGAGTCGCTCCAAAGTGTTGCGCACGGAGTTGACGTTCGTGCGCGTCTCGTCGCGCCCCAGGGCCTCGTTGACCTCAGCGGCCCGCAGCGGACGGCCTGCCTTGCGCAGGGCGACCAGCACGTTTTCCGAGAGCCCGCCGGAGCGCTCCGTCGTAGCCTCGGCCTTGGGCGCCTCGGCCTTGGGCGCCGCTGCGGCCTTCTTGGCCGTCTTCTTGCCGGCCGTGGCCTTCTTCGCCGCGGTCTTCGAAGTCCGGGCGGTGGCCGGGGCCTTGGCCTTGCCCTTGCTGCGCTGACGGCCGATGGCGGCCTTGCGCGTGGCGGTGGCGGTGGCCCGGGCGGCCGGAGCCGGCTCGGGGTCGGGCTCCGGTGCCGCCTCGGGGGCGGGCTCGGCGGCCGCGGCCACCGTGTCCTCGGTGGCCTCGGCCACCGGCTCCGCGGCCACCGCCTCCTCCGGCGCCGCGGCGGGCGCCGGCACGCTGGAGAGCGCTTGAAGGCTGTTCAGAGCCCCGCTCACCGCCTCCAGTCGCTTGGTGACAGCGTCCAAATCCTTCTTGAGAGCCTCCTGCTGTTCCTCAAGCCGCGGGAGCTCTGACTCCAGCGCCTCGATCGTCGATCCCACACTGTTGTCCGCACTCAATGCGTTCACCACCACTTCGTACCCTTTCTGCGCCCATCGCAGCTGCGATTATGCCTGGTGTTCAGATGCGTACGGTGCCCTCCACACCGCCACACAACACCATCGAATCCACTTGCGCGACCACTTCGAACACACGCGTTTCCCCGCGTGTGAATGTCCGACTGGGTGTCGGCCGCGGTGCGAAAGGCCGGTGCGGGGGTGCAACCGGGTCCCGGGAGACACCGGTTGGCGGCAGAGAAGTGGCCGCCGTCGACTGCTCGACGGCGGCCACTTCCGGGTGGCGGAATCACCGCTCGTACGCATCCACCAGACCCTGGATGTCAATCTTCTTCATGCCGAGCATCGCCTTGGTGACCTGCGCGGACTTGACCGGGTCGGGGTCGCTCATCAGCTCGGTCAGCTTCCTGGGCACGATCTGCCACGACAGCCCGTACCTGTCCTTGAGCCAGCCGCAGGGCCCGTGCTCCCCGCCCTCGCCGAGCCGCGCCCACAGCTCGTCCACCTCTTCCTGCGTCGCGCAGTCCACGGAGAGCGAGATGGCCTCGGTGAAGGTGAAGTGGGGGCCGCCGTTGAGCGCGATGTACCTCTGCCCGGCGAGTTCGAAGGTGACGGTCATGACCGTGCCCGCCTCCCCCGGCCCCGCCTCGCCGTAGCGCTGGATGTCCACGATCCGGGAGTCGTCGAAGATGGACGTGTAGTGGTTGGCCGCCTCCTCGGCCTGGTTGTCGAACCACAGGAACGTGGTGATCTTCTGCATGATGTGCTCTCCTTGCCGGCTCGGCTCCGGTGCCTGTGAGGAGTAGGACCGGCCGGGCCGCGAGAACTCATCGGTCAGGGCTCAACAGATGGGGAATCGATGGGAATCACCGGTAGGTCCGCAGGCCACGCCGGTAGGCGATCTCACCGAGGACCACGTCGAGGGCCCAGAAGGCGGCGAGTGGCAGACCGAGCAGCGGGACGAAGTAGCCGAGCACGGCGACGGCGGCGGCCAGTGGCACCAGGACGTACGGCGGCACCTGCTGCCAGCCGCCCCGCGGGACGGGGCGGCCGAACGCGGAGGCGCTGCCGCGCTGCCACCACATGCGGTAGCCCCACAGGATCAGGAAGATCAGCGCGAGCGCGAGGGCGGCCAGCGCGATCTGGTTGACCAGGCCGAAGAGGCTGCCGGTGTGCGCGTCGATGCCCCAGCGGGAGAGCTTGGCCAGCAGCGGGTAGTCCGCGAACCGCACCACGTCGGTGACCTCGCCGGTGGCGGGGTCGATGGCGACGGAGTCCTGTTTCTCCGGCCAGCTGCGCTGGATCTGCTGGACCACATAGGCGGTCTTCGCGTCGGCGGGCGGCACGATCTCCACCGGGTTGCCCAGCCCCTCGGCCCGGGCCGCCTTCAGCACGGCGTCGATGCCCACGTCCCGGGCGGACGACGGGTCTTCGGCGCCGCCCTGAGAACCGTCCATGCCCATGCCCGGCATGGCGCCGTGGCCGGAGTGCTCGCCGCCGGCCCGCTCGGCGCCGTCGAGCGCGGCCGAGACGGAGGGGGTGGTCTGGCGGAGGGCGGTGCGCAGGTCCTCGATGCTCGCGCCCGCGTAGGTGGACCAGGTCAGGCCGGTGGCCGACAGGAAGAACAGGCCGACCGCCGCCCAGACGCCCACCGCGCCGTGGAAGGACATGGTCCGCCTGCGGCCGGTGGCGGTGCGGTCGGGCAGGGCGATCGCGCGCAGCCTGCGCTTGGCTCGTCGGCGGGCCAGCCACAGCACCAGCCCGCCGCCGGTGATCACCCACAGCCAGCTGGCGGCGAACTCGCTGTAGAGACGGCCGGTCTGGCCGAGGTGCAGATCCCGGTGGAGCTCGTCGATCCAGGTGCGCAGCGGCAACGCGCCGCTGGAGCCGTACTGCTCCAGGGCGCCGCGGACCTTCCCGGTGTACGGGTCGACGAAGACGGCGAGCGTGTGGTCCGGGTCGACCCCCTTGACCCCGGAGAGCAGCACCCGGGTCGTGGCGCCCGCCTCGGGCGAGGGCCGCACCGCGCTGACGGTGCCCTCGGGGTGGGCCGTGCGGGCGGCGTCGATCTGCTGGGAGACAGGGAGTTCGCGCTCGCCGACGGGGACGCTCAGCTCATGGTCGTAAATGATCTTCTCGGCCTGGAAGGAGGCCGCGTACAGCAGTCCGGTCGCCGCCGCGACCAGCAGGAACGGCGCGACGAGCACGCCCGCGTAGAAGTGCAGTCGCAGCACCAGCGGACGCAGCGCGGCCCGCCGGGCCCGCCCGGGCCGCCCCGGTTCGGGCGGGGCGGGCGGGGCGGCCGCGCGGGGCGGCCCCGCGGCCGTGGGCGGATTCTCTGGGCCGTCCTCCGTGGTGGCGGCGCTCGGTCGGTCGGGCATGGACGGCTCCCGGTTCGGTGGCGGACACGGTGCGGCGGTGGCCGCACCGCATCAGTCGTCGGATCCGGGAGGCGTCGAGTTCCGGGCCGAATGCATGATCCATGTCACACGCGGCCGGAAGGGTGTGACGGTCGGGCCGTCAGGAACGGGCGCCGCGCAGCGCGTCGGCGAGCGGGCCCCGCCCGGTCATCTCGATGGCTCCGCCGGCGATGCCGTCGGCCACGGTCAGCGTGCCCTGGGCGAGGGCGACGCAGGTGTCGGCGTCCACGACGAGCCGGGCGTCCGCGCGCTCGGCCGGTCCGTCCGCGTACGACGGCTCGGGCGCGCCGAGCACCAGATGGAAGCCGCCCTCCTCGAGTGCCACGTCGACGACCCCTTTGTGTTCCGTGGCGAGGGACCCCAGCCGGTGGAGCAGCGGAACGGCGAACCAGTGGGCCCGGATGGCGTCGGTGGGCTGCCGCTCGGCCAGCGCGGGCGCGCCCCAGACGGCGAGGGCGGTGAGGACGGGCAGCAGCGCGCGGCCGTGGGGGGTGAGTTCGTAGACGGCGACCGACGCCGGCGGCGGCAGCTTGCGGCGGGCGAGTACGCCGTCGCGCTCCATGTCCTTCAGCCGTGAGGCGAGCATGTCCGTGCTGACCCCTGGCAGGTCGGTGTGGAGATCGGTGTATCTGCGGGGACCCGCCAGCAACTCCCGCGCGATCAGCAGCGTCCACCGGTCACCGACGGCATCGAGGGCCCGCGCGATCGCGCAGTACTGGTCATAGCTTCGGCGTGGCATGCGCCCCAGTCTAGCCATTTAGTTGGACTTTCCAAGTGGCACCTTGGTAGAACAAAGCAAGCCATCGTCGAGTGATGAGGCGGAGCGAACCGGGAGGGCGCGAGATGGAGTTCCGGCAGTCGAGCAAGCTCAGCGAGGTCTGCTACGAGATCCGGGGTCCGGTGATCGAGCAGGCCAACGCGCTGGAGGAGGCCGGACACAGCGTGCTGCGCCTCAACACCGGCAATCCGGCGCTGTTCGGGTTCGAGGCCCCGGAGGAGATCCTCCAGGACATGATCCGGATGCTGCCGCAGGCCCACGGCTACAGCGACTCGCGCGGCATCATCCCCGCCCGCCGTGCGGTGGTCCAGCACTACCAGCAGCGCGGCCTGGACGACATCGGCGTGGACGACGTCTTCCTCGGCAACGGCGTCTCCGAGCTGGTGTCCATGTCCGTCCAGGCCCTGGTCGAGGACGGCGACGAAATCCTCATCCCGGCGCCCGACTTCCCGCTGTGGACGGCCGTCACCACCCTGGCGGGCGGCAAGCCCGTGCACTATGTGTGCGACGAGTCCGCCGACTGGTACCCGGACCTCGACGACATGGCGTCGAAGATCACCGACCGCACCAGGGCGGTGGTCATCATCAGCCCGAACAACCCCACCGGGGCGGTCTATCCGCGCGAGATCCTCGAGGGCATCCTCGACCTGGCCCGCCGCCACCATCTGATGGTGTTCTCCGATGAGATCTACGACAAGATCCTCTACGACGGGGCGGTCCACCACAGCCCCGCCGTGCTCGCCCCGGACCTGGTGTGTCTGACCTTCAGCGGCCTGTCCAAGGCGTACCGGGTGGCCGGGTTCCGGTCCGGCTGGGTGGTCGTGTCCGGCCCAAGGCAGCACGCCAGGAACTACCTGGAGGGGCTGACCATGCTGGCCTCGATGCGCCTGTGCCCCAACACCCCGGCGCAGTTCGCGATCCAGGCGGCCCTCGGCGGCCGGCAGTCCATCGAGAGCCTGGTGCTGCCCGGCGGCCGGCTGCACGAGCAGCGCGACCGCGCATGGGAGAAGCTCAACGAGATCCCCGGGGTCTCCTGCGTCAAGCCCCAGGGCGCGCTCTACGCGTTCCCCCGCATCGACCCCGAGGTCCACCGGATCCACGACGACGAGCGGTTCGTCCTGGACCTGCTGTTGCGCGAGAAGATCCAGGTGGTGCAGGGCACCGGCTTCAACTGGCCGCGCCCCGACCACTTCCGCATCCTCACCCTCCCGCATGTCGACGACCTCGAGTCGGCCATCAGCAGGATCGGGCGGTTCCTCGGCGGTTACCGGCAGTCGTGACCCCGGGCTGACCCCGGGCGCCCGGCCGCGCCTTCGCGGGGTCCTGTCCCATGGGCGGGCAACCGCTTGTAAGGTGCATGCTTATGGGCGGGGTGATCGCGGGTTTCGGTGTCATCGCCAGCATCGTCGTCACCGGTTATGTCCTGGGGCGCCGCGGATCGCTGGGCGAGCACGGGCGCGATGTCCTCACCGGGCTCGCCTTCCAGGTGGCCAGCCCGGCGCTGCTGTTCTCCACGCTCGCGCGGGCCGACCTCTCCGCCCTGGTGTCGGTCCCGATGCTCGTCACGGCCCTGAGCACCTTCGTCGTGGCGGGGACGTTCATCGCCGTCGGCGCCGTACGCCGCTGGAGCGTCGGCCGCACGACGATCGGCGCGCTGTGCGCCAGCTATGTCAACGCCGGAAATCTCGGCATCCCCGTCGCCATGTACGTGCTCGGGGACGCCTCCCTGATCGCGCCGGTCCTGCTCTTCCAGCAACTCGTCGTGTCCCCGATCGCCCTGACGGTGATCGACCTCAGCCGCAGCGAGGACCGGCCGTCGCTGGTCAGACGGCTCACCACGCCGGTACGCAACCCCATCGTCGTCGGCTCACTGTGCGGCGTGGCGGTGGCCGCCTCCGGCTGGCGGATCCCCGGGCCGGTCATGGAACCGGTCTCGCTGCTGGGCGGGATGGCGGTGCCCGGGGTGCTGCTGGCCTTCGGCCTCTCGCTGCCGGGCAGCGCCCTGCCCGGGCGCGGCGAGGACCGCGGGGCGGTGCTGCTGTCGGTGGCGCTCAAGTCCTTCGCGCAGCCGGTGGTGGCATGGGCCATCGCGGCCGGGGTGTTCGGGCTGAGCGGTGCCGCGCTCTTCGCCGCGGTCGTCACCTCCGCGCTCCCGGCGGCGCAGAACCTCTTCACCTACGCGGTGCGCTACCAGACCGCGACGCGGCTGGCGCGCGAGTCGATCCTGCTGTCCACGTTCCTCGCGGCTCCGGTGCTGCTCACGGTGGCGGCGCTGCTGGGCTGAGGGCACCGTCCGCCGCCGTCGGCCGCCGGAGTCCTGGCACGACGCGCCGGACGTGAGTGTCGGCACCGCGCACACCGGGTGGCCCGGCTACCGTCGGTGTCGCTCGGACCCCCGCCAGGAAACGAGGAACAGCCATGGCACCCTCTGTGTCAACCGCCTCCATCGGAGTCACAGGGCTCGCGGTGATGGGCCGCAATCTGGCCCGCAACTTCGCCCGGAACGGCTACACCGTCGCGGTGCACAACCGGACGCCCGCCCGCACCCGCTCCCTGATCGAGGAGTTCGGGCACGAGGGCTCCTTCGTGCCGGCCGAGAAGCCCGCGGACTTCGTGGCGGCGCTGGAGCGCCCCCGGCGGCTGATGATCATGGTGAAGGCGGGCGGGCCGACCGACTCGGTGATCGACGAGTTCGTGCCGCTGCTGGACCCCGGGGACATCGTCATCGACGGCGGCAACGCCCACTTCGAGGACACCCGCCGCCGCGAGGCCGCCCTGCGCGAGCAGGGCATCCACTTCGTCGGGACGGGCGTATCCGGCGGTGAGGAGGGCGCGCTGCACGGGCCCTCCATCATGCCGGGCGGGTCGGTGGAGGCGTATGCCGCGCTCGGGCCGATGCTGGAGAAGATCAGCGCGCATGTCGACGGCGAGCCCTGCTGCACCCATATCGGCTCGGACGGCGCCGGACACTTCGTCAAGATGGTGCACAACGGCATCGAGTACGCCGACATGCAGCTGATCGCCGAGGCGTACGACCTGCTGCGGCGGGCGGCGGGGCGCACCCCCGCGCAGATCGCGGACATCTTCCGCCGCTGGAACACCGGTGTGCTGGACTCCTACCTGATCGAGATCACCGCCGAGGTCCTGGCCCACACCGACGGGGAGACCGGCAAGCCCTTCGTGGACATCGTGGCCGACGCCGCCGAGCAGAAGGGCACCGGCCGCTGGACCGTACAGACGGCGCTGGACGTGGCCGCGCCGGTCCCCGGCATCGCCGAGGCCGTCTTCGCGCGCTCGCTGTCCGGCCACACCGAGCTGCGCGCCGCCGCCCGGCAGCTGACCGGCCCCCAGCTGCCCGCCGCGGCCGGGCAGGACGCCGACCGCCTCGTCGACCAGGTCGAGCAGGCGCTGTACGCCTCGAAGATCGTCTCCTACGCACAGGGCTGGAACATGATCCAGGCCGCGGCGGAGCAGTTCGGCTGGGACATCGACCTGGGCGCGGTGGCCAAGATCTGGCGCGGCGGCTGCATCATCCGGGCCGGCTTCCTGGGCGAGATCCGCAGCGCGTACGCGGCCGACCCCGCGCTGCCCACGCTCCTCGCCGACGAGCGGTTCTCCCGTCAGCTCGGCGAGGCGCAGGACGCCTGGCGGGCCGTGGTGACCACCGCCGTCCAGGGCTCCATCCCCACGCCCGGGTTCTCCGCCTCGCTCGCCTACTACGACGCGCTGCGCGCCGACCGGCTGCCCGCCGCCCTCATCCAGGCGCAGCGGGACTTCTTCGGCGCCCACACCTACCAGCGCGTCGACCGGGAGGGCACCTTCCACACCGAGTGGTCCGGCGACCGGAGCGAGACCCTGATGTGAGGCCGTACCGCGGCCCGATGTGATCGGAGGCGCCCCGGCGGGGAATCAGGAAACGGAAACCGGCTTCTGACCGTGCGAGAACCGCGACGGCTGGAGGGAACACAGGTGACCGTATCCATACCGGATCCGCCCCGGGCGCCCCGGGAGGCCGACCGACCACCGCGCCGCGCCCTGGTGGCGGGGTCGGTGGGCAACTTCATCGAGTGGTACGAGTTCGGGATCTACGGCTATTTCGCGACGGTCATCGCCGCGAACTTCTTCACCCCGGAGGGCGGAAGCGACCTCGAGGGCCTGGTCAAGACCTATGCGTCGTTCGCGCTCGCCTTCTTCTTCCGGCCGGTCGGCGCCGCCGTGTTCGGCCGCCTCGGCGACCGGATCGGCCGCCGCCCCACCCTGATCTGTGTGGTGCTGCTGATGACCGCGGCCACCACACTGATCGGGCTCCTCCCCACCTACGACACGGTGGGCGCGGCCGCTCCGTGGCTGCTCACCCTTCTGAGGGTGCTCCAGGGTCTGTCAGCGGGTGGCGAGTTCGGCGGCGCCGTCTCGATCATGACGGAGTTCGCCCCCGCCGGGCGGCGCGGGCTGTACGGGGCGTGGCAGTCCTTCACCGTGGCGCTGGGCCTGCTCGGCGGGGCCGGCGTGGCCGCCCTGCTGGCCACGGTGTTGAGCGAGCAGGCGCTGAACGACTGGGGCTGGCGGCTGCCGTTCCTGCTGACGCTGCCGATGGGCCTGGGCGCCCTGTGGCTGCGGCTGCGGCTCGAGGAGACCCCTGCCTTCCGGGGCGCCGAGGACCGTACGGGCGGCGCGGCGCTCGAGCCGCCCCCGCGCGCGGGCGAGGTGGCGCGGGCCATCGTCCTGGGCGCCGGGCGCATCATGGGCTGGGCCGCCGCCGGTTACACCTTTCTCGTCGTCATGCCGTCGTATCTCCAGAGCACGCTGGGCGCCAGTTTCCGGGAGGCGCTGATCGCGACCGTGGTGGCCAACCTCGGCTTCGCCGCCTCCATCATTCCGGCCGGGCTGCTCAGCGACCGGATCGGCAGACGGCCCGTGATGCTGTCGGGGGCGGCGCTGGTCGCGGTCGCCGCGATCCCGCTGCTGGATCTGTTGCAGGACACGGACCGTTCGAACCTGGTCAAGGGGGTGGCGGTGTTCGCCGCCGGGGCCGCGGTCGGGCTGATGGCGGGCCCCGGCCCGGCCATGCTGGCGGAGATGTTCCCGACCCGGGTCCGCTACACCGGGCTCGGCCTGGCGTACTCGCTCTCGAACGCCGTCTTCTCCGGCTGCGCCGGGCTCATCATCACCGAGACCATCAAGCGGACCGGCGAGGTGGACATCCCCGGCTACTACACCACGGTGACCTGTGCCGTCAGCCTGGTGGCGCTGCTCACCCTGCGCGGGGACGACCACCGAGGCCCGCTGCGCGAGGGGCACACGGCGCGAACACCGCGTCCGGACGAACCGCAGGAGGCCGGCCGATGAGGGTGATCGGGCTGATGTCGGGCACCTCGTGCGACGCCATCGACGCCGCGGCCGCCGATCTGGAACTCGCCGGGGACCGGCTGGTGCTGACCCCGCTGGGCCTGGTCAGCGCCCCGTACGAGGAGGGGCTGCGCGCGGCGCTGAGCGCCGCGCTGCCGCCCGCCCCGACGACCCTGCGGGCCGTGTGCGAGCTGGACACCCGCATCGGCCAGGCGTTCGCAGCCCTCGCCGTCCGGGCCGACCGGGAGCTGTGCGACGGCCGCGCCGAGCTCATCGGCTCGCATGGGCAGACCGTCTACCACTGGGTCGGGGAGGGCCGGGCGTACGGGACGCTGCAACTGGGGCAGCCCGCCTGGATCGCCGAGGCCACCGGCCGCCCGGTCGTCTCCGATCTGCGCACCCGCGACATCGCGGCGGGCGGGCAGGGGGCGCCCCTGGTGAGCGTGGTCGACACCCTGTGGCTGCGCGGGCGGCCCGGCGTGTGCGCGGCGCTCAACCTCGGCGGGATCGCGAATGTCACCGTGGTGCCGGACGGTGGCGGGGAGCCCCTCGCGTACGACACCGGACCGGGCAACGCGCTCATCGACGCGGCGGTGCGCCATCTGACGGACGGCCGGCTCGACCGGGACGAGGACGGCGCGATGGCCGCGCGCGGCACCGTGCACGGCCCGCTGCTCGACCGGCTGCTGGCCGAGCCGTACTACGGGCGGCCGGCCCCCAAGACAACCGGCAAGGAACTCTTCCACCTGCCGTATCTGCGGGCCGCGCTCGCAGGGCTCGGGCCGCTGCCCGCCGACGACGTGATCGCCACCGTCACCGAGCTCACCGCCGTCACCGTGGGCGGCGCGGTGCGCTCCGCCGGGGCGGGCGAGGTGGTCGCCTCGGGTGGCGGCACCCGCAACCCGGCGCTGCTCGCCGCCCTGCGCCGGGCCCTGGGGGCCGTCCCGCTGCGCACCTCCGACGAGCTGGGCCTCCCCTCGGCCGCCAAGGAGGCGTACGCCTTCGCCGTCCTCGGCTTTCTGACCGCCCATGGGCTGGCCGGCACGGTGCCGGCCTGCACCGGGGCCCGCCACCCCAGCGTGCTCGGGTCGATCACCCCGGGGCGCGGCGGGCTGCGTCTGCCGCCGGAAACCGCCGCGGCCCGGGCCGCGCCCGTCCGGCTGGAGATCCGGGGCTGACCGGCCCCGCCAGGCGGCTCACTTCCGGCCGTCGGCGTCCTCGTCGCCCGAGGCGTCGTGTTGGTGGTCCGCCCAGACATAGGCGTCGGGCAGCAGTTCGGCGACGGGGACGGTGCGCGGCCGGTCGACGGTGCCGACGATGACCTCGAGCGCGGGGAAGTAGTCGAACAGGAACTGCCGGCAGCGGCCGCACGGCGGTACCACCCCGCGCTCGCGGTCCCCCACCGCGACCATCCTGACCAGCTCATAGGCGCCCTGGGCCGCCGCGGCGCCGACGACCACCAGCTCCGCGCACGGGCCCCCGGTGAAGTGGTAGGCGTTCACCGCGGTGATGACACGGCCGTCGGCGGCGCGCGCGGCTGCCGCCATGGTGTGGTCGTCGCCCCGGCAGTAGATCCGCGCGACATGAGCCGCGGCCTGGATGAGCTCCTCGTCGACGGTGGGGGGCTGCGTGGTCATCTTCTCCGCTCTCGCCGGGGGCTGTCGGTGCCTGCCCGTAAGCTGCGGATTATGGCAGCGATCGAGTATGTGCGCGGCGATGCCACCGCGCCGCAGGGGAAAGGGAAGAAGATCATCGCCCATGTCTGCAATGACCTGGGCGGTTGGGGGAAGGGCTTTGTGCTGGCCGTATCCCGGCGCTGGCCGGAGCCGGAGGCGGCCTACCGCCGCTGGCACCGGGAGCGGGCGGGCAATGACTTCGGGCTGGGCGCGGTCCAGTTCGTCCAGGTGAGCCGGTATGTGTGGGTGGCCAATATGGTCGGCCAGCGCGGGACGCGCACCGGCAGCAAGGGCGTGCCGGTGCGATACGAGGCGATCGCCGCGGCGCTGGTTCCGCTCGCGGCGAAGGCCGCCGAGCTGGGGGCCTCGGTGCATATGCCGCGCATCGGCTGCGGGCTGGCCGGCGGGCGCTGGGAGCGGATCGAGCCGCTGATAGCCGAGCGGGTGGTGGCGCGGGGAATCCCGGTCACCGTCTATGACCACGGCGGATGAGCTCCGAGTTGAGCCCTTGCCCCATTCGGGGCATATTTGACATAAGGCTGCGCTGCCGAATCCGGTCGCCCGCCTGCGTTGTCCGCGTGGTCTGCGTTGCGTGTGTTGTCCCAGCTGTCCGAGCTATGCGAGTGCTCCGAGTCCTCTGGATCCCTCTCAGGGCCTCCGAGTCTCCCGTTACGCATCCGACCAGACGAGGGCGCCATGTCTGCCTACCATCACACCTCTCCCCCGAACCACGCGTCCTCATCGCGCTCCTCGCCCCATGTGCTGGTCGCACATGACGTGGGGCTGCTGGTCATACGCCTGGGCGTGGGGCTGATCGTCGCCGCGCGGGGCGCGCAGCATCTGTTCGGCTGGTGGGGCGGCCTGGGGATCGACAACACGGCCCGGTTCTTCGAGAAGTTCGGCTATCCCGCGCCCAAGTTCATGGCGGTGGTGGCCGGTATCGCCGATACGTTCGGCGGTCTGGGGCTGGCCGTGGGCCTGCTCACGCCGCTCGCGGGCGCCGCGGTGGCGGGCACGATGGCCAACGCGGTCGATGTCATATGGCCGTTGGGGTACTTCAGCGGCATCGAGTTTCCCCTGCTGATCGGCGTGGGCGCGGCGGGGCTCGCGTTGAGCGGGCCGGGCCGGATCGCCGTCGATGCCCTGATCCCCGGGCTCCGGTCCCATCGTGTGGTCTACGGGGTGGTGATGCTGCTCATTGCGGCCGTCCTCGCGGCCATCACGATCGGGATCCGCGACTGACGTCCCGTGGACGCGGCCCCGAGGCGATCCCCGGCCGGCGCGCACCGCCCGCCCGCCGGGGCGAGGGGGCGGTGCGCGCGCCGTTCAGCCGGTCGCCGACCAGCTGAAGCGGTTCACTCGGCGGCCGGCGGGCGCCGGAAGGAGCCGCGGCCGCGGGACAGCGCATAGCCGCCCACTCCCGCGAGCGCCCCCAGGGCGCCGCCCACCACGGTCCACACCCAGCGGTCCGACCACCAGCCCGAGCCCCAGCCGCCGTCCGGCTCGGCGGCCGACGCGGTGTTCGACGACTCGTCGTCGCCGTCCGACGAGTCGGCCGACTCGGAGGCGTCCGGCGCCTGGGTCGCCCCGGCGCGCAGGGCCGGCGTCAGCGGCTCCAGCTCGCCGCCCTCCGCGTGCGCGCCCCCGGTGTCCCGGGTGGACGCCGTGACCTCGGCGGTGAAGGCCAGCCCGAGGTCCTGTTCCGGCAGGTTCACCACGGTCAGCCGGACGTAGTAGGAACCCGGCAGCGGCTCGTTGGCCCAGGCCTCGGACCAGGGGCGCACTCGGCGCACCCGGCAGCTGAGGTCGACGGAGGCGTCGTCCTGCGCGGCGGTCACGGTCTGGCTGCCCGAGGTGCAGGCCTGGCGACGGCGCAGCCCGTCGTAGACGTCGAGCTGCCAGGTGGTCCTGCCGTGCCGGGACTGTGCCTCGGGGAGCTTGACGGTGGCCTTGACGGTGGGTACCTGCCCGGCCGCGGCGGGGAACATCCAGTACAAGTAGTCGCCGACCGACGCCGCGGCGGTGGCGGTCTGCCCCTGCTCGATCGCCGTGGCGGTCCGGAAGCCGGTGCCCGCCTCGGCGGGTCCGCCATGGCTGTCCGTGCCCGCGCTCGGGGACGCGTCGGCCGCCGCCGTGGGCGCGGTGGCGAGCAGGGCGGCGCAGAGCGCGAACGCGGCGCCCGCGGTACGTAGGGCACGCATCAGTTGGTCCTCCAGACGGTGACGCGCCAGCGGGCCAGCCAGCCCCACACCAGCCCCACCAGCAACCCGGTCACGGTGAGCACGGCCAGCAGCACCCAGCCGCGGCCGAGGCCGAAGGCGGCCACGTCACCGGGCGGGTCGCCGGCGTCGACGATGTTCACGGCCAGCTCGACGGGCAGCCCGGGGGTGCGCTTGACGGACGCGGGCGCGGAGAACGACTGGCTCACCTCGAGGCAGATGGTGCGCGGCGTCGAGTCCTCCACCTCGCGGCCCTCGGCCACCGGGTAGCGCAGCCCGGTCGAGATGACGTCCGTGCGGCCGCTGCCGGCCTCGCTGCCGCGCACCAGCTCGCGGCCGCGCTCGTTCACCGCGCGCACCAGCACGCCGTAGTCGGGGTCGACGTCGCGGTCGGCGCCCACGCTCGCCGAGGCCCGCAGCTCCTGGCCGGGGGCGACCTTCACCCGGTACCAGCGGTGCTCGCCGAAGCCTTCCCGGTCGCTGTAGAGACCCGCGCCGAGGACGGGGGCCTTGGCGCAGGCCTCGGCGCCCTCCACGGCGGTCGGGGTCTGGACCGGGGCGTCCGCCGCGCGCCGCACCAGCTGCTTGATGCGGGTGGAGAGCTGGTCGGTGTGCTGGACCGCGGTGTAGGTGCCACCGGTGGCCTCGGCGATACAGCTGAGCTGGTCCCGGACCTTGCTGTCCAGGGTCAGTCCGAGCGTGTCGACGACCAGATGGGTTCCCTCGGCGGCCAGTTCCCGGGCCACGTCGCACGGGTCGGGCAGACCGCAGGAGTCCTCGCCGTCCGTGATGAGCACGATCCGACGGGTCGCGTCACCGCCCGCCAGGTCCTTGGACGCGCCGCGCAGGGCGAGGCCGATGGGTGTCCAGCCGGTGGGGCGCAGCGTGGCGACGGCCGCCTTGGCCTCGGTGCGGTCCACCCGGCCGACGGGGTAGAGCTGTTTGCTGTCCAGGCAGCCGGTCTCGCGGTCCTTGCCGGGGTAGTTGGCGCCGAGGGTGCGTATGCCGAGCCGCACGTCGTCGGGGACGGCGTCCAGCACCTCGTTGAAGGCTTGCTTGGCTGCGGCCATGCGGGACATGCCGTCGACGTCGCGGGCACGCATCGAGCCGCTGACGTCCAGGACAAGTTCGACTTTGGGGGACTCGCGGGCCGGTTCGTCGTCGGCGACGGCCGCGGTCGGGAACACCAGACCGCACACCACGGCCGCGAGCAGCCCGAAGGCGCCTGTCGCCAGGCGTTTCTTTATGATCACCGCGGCATCTTATGGAGCATCATATGACCACTCCAAAGTGGCTCCCCAACGGGCCCCGCACGCGGGTGATGCGGCTCGCCTCGCCGCCCCGGGGGCGGTGGCGGAGGCGGCGCCGGACAGTCGTTGGTCACTCCGTACGAATGTGTGGCGAGCCGGGGCCACCGCGCTGTACGGTGCGTCCAGCCCACCGGCCGGAGGATCCAGTTCGTGCTCAGCCCCTCACTCGCCCAGGAGATCGCCGGGGACACCTCCGCGGTCATCGGTTTGAACGTCCTCATCACCGACGGCGAGGGCGTCGTCATCGGCAGCGGCGACAGCAGCCGCATCGGCACCTTCCACGAGGCATCCGTGGAGGTGATGCGCACTCAGGAGCCCGCCACGCACACCGCCACCCAGGCGCAGGAGCTCAAGGGGGTGCGCGCCGGGGTGACCCTGCCGCTGGTCATGGACGGACACGCGGTGGGCACGGTCGGCATCACCGGCACCCCCGCCCAGGTGCGGCGCTTCGGTCTTGTGGTCAAGCGGCAGACGGAGATCCTGCTGCGCGAGTCGGCCGTCCTGCGCTCACGGGTGCTCAGGGAGCGGGTGCTCGAGGAGCTGCTCGCCGATGTCGCCACGTACGACGCCGAGTCGGTCGAGCCTGACTTCGTCGTCTTCCGCGCCGCCGAGGTGGGCTTCGATCTGCGGCTGCGCCGGATCGCGGTGACCGTCGAGGTGGCCGCGCCCGGTGGTACGAACGGCGCCCGCCACCGCGCCGGGCCGCCGGTCGCCGACACCGCGCTGGTCCGCGCGGAGCTGCTGCGCACCGTGCGGGAGGTGTTCTCCGACCCGCAGGACGTGGTCGCGGCGGCGGCCCCCGGGTGGATCGGGGTGCTGCACCGGCTGCCGGAACATGCCTCGACGAGCCGGGTGATGACGGCCTGTCAGCGGCTGGCGGATCTCGTGGGTGTCCAGCACGGCCTGGCGGCGCGGGTGGGCATCGGGGAGCCCGCCACCTCGGTCGGCGCGCTGCACGACTCGTACCAGGACGCGTGTGACGCGCTGCGCCTGGGGGCCCTCGTCATGCCCGAGCTGCCGGTGCATCTCGTGTCCGACCTGCGTGCCCATCAGCTGCTGGCGGCCGCCGGCCGGAACACCCGCACCCGGCTGCTGACGCTCACCGCGGCGGACCTGCGCGAGCAACCGGACTGGCCGGTGCTTCGGGACACCGTGGTGGCCTGGTGCGAGAACGGCTTCAACTTAGTCCGCGCCTCCTCGGCGCTGCACATCCACCGCAACACCCTCGTCTACCGCATGAACAAGATCGAGCAGATCAGCGGCCGCCCGCTGCGCGACCACCGCACCACGCTCGCCCTGTATCTGGCCTGTCTGGCCGATCAGCTCGACACTCAGCCTTGACCTGACCCCCTCCCAGCCGTGCCACGCGGCCGTTCGCACACCGAGGCCACGACGGCCCCCACCCAGACCGCGGCGACCAGCCCGGTCGGCAGCGCGGGCGCGGCCGACGGCGCCACGGTGAGCAGTACCCCTCCCCCGACCGCCCCCACCACCAGGGCGCCCAGCAGCCCCGCGCTCACCCGGCGCACCCTGCCGGTGGCGGCGAGGTCGGCCAGCAGGTTGGTCAGGATGCCGGTGAAGTAGGTGGTGGAAAGACCCGGTGGCGCGACGGCGCGCACCAGCGCGCTCTGTCCCCCCATGGCCACCGCGGCCAGGGCCAGCAGCACCTGCCGCCGCCCTCCGCCGGGGTGGCCGCCGGCCGACGCCCACAGCGCCCACAGCGCACCGAGCGCGACCAGTTCCACGCCGAGGGCGCGGCGGGCCAGCCGTGCCTTTTCCGGCCCGCGGACGATCCGGCCGCTCATCAGCGCGCCCAGGACATAGCCGGTGACCGCGAGGACGGCGTGGCCGGCGAGCGCCGGGTCGCGGGCCCCGGCCGACATGCCGAGCAGCGAGAGGTTGGCCGTCATCACGCTGGTGAAGACACCGCCGAGGGCGAGAAAGGAGACCGCGTCCATCGACCCGGTGACCATGGTCAGCGCCACGGCGGCCGCCAGGCCACCGCCGCCCGGACGGGCTAAGCCACCCGTGGCGTTTCCCGGGCCCGCCGGATCGCCGTCCCGCGGTGGCAGGGGGTCGGTCATCCGGTGTCCCCCTTGGGGCGGTCCTCGTCGACGATCTCCGCCTCGACGACATCGTCATCGGCACCGTGGCCCGGGCCCGCGCCGTCACCACCCGTGTCGTCGGACGTACCGCCGGCCGGCCCGGAGCCCTCGCCCCGGTCCCCGGCCTGGGCGTACATGGCCGTGCCGATCTTCTGCGCGGCCGTGGCGGCCTGGTCGGTGGCCGCGCGGATCCGGCCGGTGTCCTCGCCCTTCAGCGCCTCCTTCAGCTCGGAGAGCGCCGACTCGGTCTCCTCCCGCGCGTCCCGCGGCACCTTGTCCGCCTGGTCGCGCAGCAGTTTCTCGGTGTTGTAGAGGAGGGACTCGGCCGAGTTGCGGGTCTCGGCCGCCTCGCGCTTGCGGCGGTCCTCGTCCGCGTAGCGCTCGGCGTCGCGCATCATGCGGTCGATGTCGTCCTTCGGCAGCGCGGAGCCGCCGGTGACGGTCATCCGCTGTTCCCTGCCGGTGCCGAGGTCCTTCGCGGACACATGCATGATTCCGTTGGCGTCGATGTCGAAGGCGACCTCGATCTGCGGCACGCCACGCGGGGCCGGCGGCAGGCCCGTCAGCTCGAACATGCCGAGCTTCTTGTTGTACGCCGCGATCTCGCGCTCGCCCTGGAACACCTGGATCTGCACGGACGGCTGGTTGTCCTCGGCCGTGGTGAAGATCTCCGAACGCTTGGTCGGGATGGTCGTGTTGCGCTCGATCAGCCTGGTCATGATGCCGCCCTTGGTCTCGATACCGAGGGACAGCGGGGTGACGTCCAGCAGCAGGACGTCCTTGACCTCGCCCCTGAGGACACCGGCCTGGAGCGCGGCGCCGACCGCGACCACCTCGTCCGGGTTGACGCCCCGGTGCGGATCCTTGCCGGTCAACTCCTTGACCAGCCCGGTCACGGCGGGCATCCGGGTCGAGCCGCCGACCAGGATCACATGGTCGATGTCGGACACCTTGATCCCGGCGTCCTCGACCGCCTGGTGGAACGGCCCCTTGCAGCGCTCCAGGAGGTCCTCGGTCAGCTGCTCGAACTGCGCCCGGGTGAGCTTCTCGTCCAGGTGCAGCGGCCCCTCGTCGGAGGCCGTGATGTAGGGCAGGTTGATGGTGGTCTCGGACGCTGCGGACAGCTCGATCTTCGCCTTCTCCGCGGTCTCGCGCAGCCGCTGGAGCGCCATCTTGTCCTGTGCCAGATCCACCCCGTAGCCGTTCTTGAACCGGGTGACGAGGTGGTCGACGATCCGCTGGTCCCAGTCGTCGCCGCCGAGGTGGGTGTCGCCGTTGGTGGCCTTGACCTCGACGACCCCCTCGCCGATCTCCAGCAGCGAGACGTCGAAGGTGCCGCCGCCGAGGTCGAACACCAGGATGGTCTGGTCGTTCTCCTTGTCCAGGCCGTAGGCCAGGGCGGCGGCGGTGGGCTCGTTGATGATCCGCAGCACCTTCAGACCGGCGATCTCGCCCGCCTCCTTGGTGGCGGTCCGCTGGCTGTCGTTGAAGTACGCCGGGACGGTGACCACCGCGTCCGTCACATCCTCGCCGAGGTAGCCCTCCGCGTCGCGCTTGAGCTTCTGGAGCACGCGGGCGGAGATCTCCTGCGCGGTGTAGCGCTTGCCGTCCACCTCGCCGGTGGCCGGGAACCGCCATCGCTCCTCCCCCATGTGGCGTTTGACGGACCGCGCGGTGCGTTCCACGTTGGTCACGGCCTGACGCTTGGCCACCTCGCCCACCAGTACCTCGCCGTTCTTGGCGAAGGCCACCACCGAGGGGGTCGTCCGGGTGCCCTCGGTGTTGGTGATGACCGTTGGCTCGCCGCCCTCCAGGACACACACCACGGAGTTCGTCGTCCCCAGGTCGATACCGACTGCGCGGGTCATCGCAGCACTCCTCTCCTGCGAGATGGGAGCCCTTCACAGAGTGATCCGATCTATGCCCAATGCTACAAAAGTGGCATCTTCGCCGACGGCGTGCTTGCCGGTGGCGTCCTCCGGGATCCGCTGCTCGAACCAGACCACCTTCCCCGTGCTCAGCCTCGTCGCGCCCCAGCGCTCCGCGAACTGGTTGACCAGGAACAGACCGCGGCCGCCCTCGTCGCTCAGCCGGGCGTGGCGCATCCGGGGCAGCTGCGGCGAGTCGTCGCCCACCTCGCAGCGGAGCACATCCGTACGGACCAGCCGCAGCGACAGCGGACGGGTTGCATAGCGCACCGCGTTGGTCACCACCTCTCCGACCATGAGCTCGGTGGACTCGCACAGGGAGTCGAGCTTCCAGCGGTGGAGTGTTCTGCGGGCCAGCCGGCGCGCCCGGCCCGCGGTCCGCGGCTGGGGGTCCAGGAACCAATGGGAGACGTGGTACCAGGGGATGCCGTCGAAGCGGGCGGCGAGCAGCGCCACGTCGTCGTCCCGCTGCCTCGGGTCGAGGGGCCCGAGCACCAGGTCGCAGAGTTCCTCGGGCGGCATGGGGGTCCGGGCGTGGGCGGCGGCGCGGCGCAGCCGGACACACAGCGACTCCACCCCGGTCCACACATCGGTCTCGCGGGACTCGACAAGCCCGTCGGTGTACAGCAGCAGGGTCGCCCCGGCGGGCGCGTGGGTCTCGACGCACTCGAAGACCACCCCGCCGACGCCGATCGGCGCCCCGGGCGGGATCAGCAGTGCCTCGCCGCGGCCGTCGGGGTGCAGCAGGAGTGGCGGCGGGTGGCCGGCATTGGCGAGTTGCAGCCGGTGCGCGATGGGGTCGTAGATGGCGTAGAGGCAGGTGGCGATGTGCTGGCTGCCGAGGCGCTGGGCCTGGTCGTCGAGGTGGTGCAGGACATCCTCGGGCGGCAGGTCGAGTCCGGCCAGGGTCTGCACGGTGGTCCGCAGCTGGCCCATGACCGCGGCGGAGGTCATGGAGTGGCCCATGACGTCTCCGATGACCAGCGCGACGCGGTTGCCGGGCAGCGGGATGGCGTCGTACCAGTCGCCGCCGACCCGGGCGGTCTCCGAGGCCGGCAGATAGCGGCTGGCCAGGCGGACACCGGTGGCCTCGGGCAGCGAGGAGGGGAGCATGGCGCGCTGAAGCACATCCGCGACCGACGCCTCGCGCCCGTATCGCACCGCCTTGTCGATGCCGAGGGCGGTGTGCGTGGCGAGTTGGGAGGCGACCAGCAGGTCATCGGGGGTGAAGGCGGGGCGATCGGGCTCGCGCAGCAGCAGGAGGGTGCCGATGACGTGGTGGCGGCCGTGCAGCGGGGCGACGATCAGCCGCCGGGCCGACGGCACCGGCCCGTCGCCCTTCGCCCCGCCATGCAGCAGCCGGCGCACCGACGGCGCGATCCCCTGCGTGTCACCGAACACCGGCCGCCCGGCCAGCAGCAGCTCGACGAACCGGCCGGTGACGGTCACCGGCGCGAGATCGGGCCCGGCCCCGGGGGCGGCTTCCGGCACGGCGTTCGGCGCGGCGTTCGACCCGAGGTCACGCGGGCCGTCCGGGCTCCGGGGCGCGGGAGGCGCGCCCGGCCGGTCGCCCCGGGTGCCGGTTCCGGCCGGTGCCCGGGGCCTCGCGCCGGTGGTGTGCGGCCGCAGCACCACCGGCGCCGCGGGGATCGCGTCCCCGGACGGCAGGGGGTGGTCGCACAGATGGATGAACGCCGCGTCGGCGAAGGCGGGGGCGGCGGCCCGGCACAGCTCCCACAGCGTCTCGTCCGGGTCCATGCCACGGGCGATGCGGCGGGTCGCCTCGTCGAGATAGCGCAGCCGTTCGGTGTGCGCTCCGGCTCCGTACGCCGCTTCGTCCCGGGCGGGTGCCGCGGGACCGTCGGCGGCCGGCCGCCCGTGGCCCGTGGGAGCGGCGCGCGCTCCCCGGCCGGGGGGAGCGGTCGGCCGCTCTGCCCCGGCGGTGGGCCGGTCCGGGCCTTCACAGGGGATGCGGTGACCCATGGCGCTCCCCGGACGACCGTGCGCGGGTCCCCCCGGAGGTTTCCGGACACCCGGATGGCGCCGCGCAGGGCATGGCGCCGCGCGAACTCCACCGTCCCGTACGGGCCTGACCCGTGCGGTCGAGCCGTATGCTCCCGTGACCCGTCCGATTGAACCTGTCGTGCACGAGGACACCCCTTGCATACCCGGTTACCTCATATTTCCACATCGGGTCCGATATGCACCATGCCCGAGCCGCGGGAACCGGCCGGGGAGGGGACCGCTCAGCCGCCGAGGAGGCCGCCGGTCAGGCCGTCGAGCACACCGCCGACCGTGTCGCCGACGCCCTCGACCACGCCGCCCACCAGCCCCTTGTCCCTGCCCTTGCCGTCCCCGTCGTCCTGCTGACCGACGTCCTGCTGACCGTCGTCCTGCTGGCCGCCGGACTCGTCCTCGGAGGGGGCCGGGGCGGGCGAGGTGGGCTGCGCGGTGTCCGGCTCCGAGGCCGAGGGCGCCGTGGAACCGGGGGTGTCGGTGGGCTCGGCCGACGGGGCGTTCGTCTTCGGAGCGCCCGAAGGCGTGCGGGTCCGCGAGGTCTCGCCCCGGGAGGCGCCGTCGCCACCGTCCTGTACGAGCTTGGGCTTGGCGGAGGCGGTGGGGGCCAGGCCGCCGCCGGAGGGCCGGTCGGTGTCGCTGGATCGGTCGGAGCCCGTCGGCCGGTCGGAGCCGGTGGGCTCCTCGGTCTCCGGCGTACCCGCCGGCTGGGAGCTGACGTCGGAGCGCGCCTGCACGGTCCTGTCACTGCCGGTCGACGAGTGGAGAGCGAAAGCGATGCCGCCCGCCACCCCCAGAGCGGCGGCCGCCTTGATCGTTGTGGCACGCGCCTGCTGGGCAGGGGTGGGGCGGCTGTGTCGGCCCATCTGGCTCAAGTCTCCCGTTATGACATGTCCTCGCTATGGCGCACCAGTAAAGCGTGATCACTCGGCCGAAGGGAATTTCCGAGACGGAGTTGTTACGCGGCGGGGTGATTCCTCCCTCGATGCCTGGTCAGGGCCCATGGCTGGAGGACGGCTCCGGCCGGTCGGGCAGAAACGCGTGCAGCCACTTCTCGGTGTGGGCGACATGCGCCGCGGCCGCGCCCGCGGCGGCCGCCGGGTCGCGCTGGGCGAGCGCGCCCGCGATGGCCCGGTGATCCTCGTCGCTGGCACGCTTGATGCTCGGCCCCTCGGGCAGCGTGAACACCTGATAGTTGCGGGAGCGCGCGCGGAACACCCCGAGCAGCGAACCGAGGGTGGGGTTCCCGCCCATCCTGGCGATCTCGGCGTGGAAGCGGTGGTCCAGCTCGGAGACCTCGGCCGGGTTCTCGGTGGCCTCCATGGCCTCGATGTACTCAAAAAGCCTGGCCAGCGTCTCGGGCGTCATCCGCGCCGCCGCCTGCGCCGCGGCGTGGGACTCCAGGACGCGCCGGATCTCGAACATCTCCAGCAGCCCTTCGAGCGGCAGCAGGTCGACGGTCAGCGAGAGGCTACCGACGATGTCCTCCGGACGCAGCTGGGAAACGTAGGTGCCCGAGCCGTGGCGTGGCTCGATGACACGCAGGGCCGCCAGCATGCGCACCGCCTCCCGGAGGGAGCCCCGGGAGACGCCCAGTTCGTCGCACAGCTCGCTCTCGGGCGGAATGCGCTGCCCGGCGACCAGCCGGCCGGTGGAAATCATGTGCCGTAGGCCGTGAAAGGCCTTGTCGACTGCGGACATCGCTTCCCTTCCCCGTGGCTCGGCGACGGCGCCGGGCCTCAGGTTCCCACCCTACCGAGTCATCAGATCTCTCCCTCAAGGTGGCAGCAAGTCATCAGATGACTTACCGGCGGCGTACACCTATTGCCTTAGTCCTGGCTGCTGTGCCAGGATCCCGGGCCAAGTCACCGGCCAAGTCATCAGACCTATCTTCAGTGAGTGTCTGATGTGTCGGCCCGATTCCTGGGAGATGTCCAGTCACGTGAGTGAGACCGACGTGAGCACAGCACCACGCCCCCTGCTCCTTCCCGACGGCCGCCCGGCCGCGGAGGCGTGGTCCCTGCACCCCGGGCAGCGCCATCTCAACCACGGGTCCTTCGGGGCGGTTCCGGTGGTGGCGCAGCGCGAGCAGCAGCAGCTGCGCGAGGAGATGGACCGGTCGCCCGTGGTGTGGTTCGCGACGCTGCCGGGCCGGGTCGCGGCCGCCCGGACGGCCGTCGCCGGGTTTCTGCGCGTCGCGCCCCAGGACCTCGCCCTGGTGCCGAACGCGAGCGGCGGCGCGAGTGTGGTGTACGCGAATGTGCCGCTGCGGTCCGGCGCCGAGATCCTGGTCACCGACCACGGGTACGGGGCGGTGACCATGGGGGCCGAGCGCCTGGCCCGGCGCCAGGGCGCCACGGTCCGCACCGTGCATGTGCCGCTCGACGCCGATGAGGAGCGGGCCCACGCGGCCGTGGTGGCCGGGCTGAACGAGGCCACCGGGCTGATCGTGCTGGACCACATCACCTCGGCGACCGCCCGCCGGATGCCGGTGGAGCGGATCGCCGCGACGGCACGAGAGCGTGGCATTCCGCTCCTGGTGGACGGGGCGCATGTGCCCGGTCTGATCGCCGACCCGCTCGCGGGCCTCGACTGCGACTTCTGGGTCGGCAATCTGCACAAGTTCGGCTGCGCACCGCGCGGCACCGCGGCCCTGGTCGCCCGGGGTCCGCTGCGCGACGAGCTCTATCCCCTGATCGACTCCTGGGGCGCCGGCGACCCCTTCCCCGAGCGGTTCGACACCCAGGGGACGGTGGACGTCACCGGCTATCTGGCGGCTCCGGCCGCCGTGGACTTCATCGACGCCACCTGGGGCTGGGAGCGCGCCCGTACCTACATGAGCGACCTGGCCGACTACGCCGAGCGCGTCATCGGCGAGGCCTTCGCCGAGGTCATGGGCGAGAGCACGGCCGTGGACGTCGGCATGCCGGTGGGCCCGATGCGCCTGGTCCGGCTTCCCGCGGGGCTCGGCGCCACCCGCCTCGAGGCCGACGCGCTGCGCGACCGGATGGCCCATGAGCTGGGCGTGGAAGCGGCCTTCACCAGCTTCGGCGGCATCGGCTACTTCCGCCTGTCGACGCATGTGTACAACACGGCGGCCGACTACGAGTACTTCGCCGAGCGCTGTGTCCCGGTGCTCGCCGAATGGGCCCGCACCCCGGGCGTCGCCCCGTAGCGACGCCCGGCACACCTTCGTGACCCGCCACGGCCGTGGCGCATATCGATACCCACGGAACTCCCATGGAATGAGGACAGGGATGAGAAGAAGGAAGGCAGTCATCGCCCTCGGCCTGGCCGCCACCACGGTCATGACGGCCATGACGGGCTGTACCTCCGGGGTGAGCGACGGCTCGGTCCACCTCAAGATGGTCGAGAGCCTGACCAATCCCAGCCGCACCGAGGTTCTGAAGAAGCTCATCGCGGACTTCGAGAAGCAGAACCCGAAGATCAAGGTCGATCTGATCTCGCCGCCGACCGATCAGGCGGACCAGAAGATCCAGCAGATGCTCCAGTCCGGCAGCGGCGTGGACGCGCTCGAGGTGCGGGACATCACCGCCGGGCCGTGGTCCACCAACGGCTGGCTCTACGACATGGGCAAGGATCTGAAGGGGTGGGGCGGCTGGAAGGACCTCACCGACAACGCCGTCAAGTACTCCAAGGACGCCAAGGGCCGCACGTACTACATCCCCTACGGCTTCTACGGGCTGAGCCTGTTCTACCGCTCCGACCTTGTCCAGGAGGCGGGCTTCAAGCAGCCGCCGGCCAGCTGGGACGAGCTGCTGAACCAGGCGAGCAAGATCCAGAACCCGTCCAAGCGCCAGTACGGCTACGCGTTCCGGGGCGGGGCCAACGCCAACAGCAACGCGGTCGCCGTCATCGAGGCGTATGTCGCGGACAAGATCGACCGCGACAACGGGTTCAAGCTCACCGACGGCAAGACGATCTTCTCGGCGCCCGAGGCGCTGGACGCCATGAACACCTACCTCAAGCTGTTCAAGGAGGCGTCGCCGCCCTCGTCGGTCGCCTGGGGCTACCCGGAGATGGTGGAGGGCTTCTCCAACGGCTCCACGGCCTTCCTGCTTCAGGACCCCGAGGTCATCGCCACGGTGCGGCAGTCGAAGTCCATCAAGGAGAGCCAGTGGACCACGGCTCCCCTGCTGGCCGGCCCCAGCGGCAAGGCGATCCAGCCGGTGGCGAGCGCGGGCTGGGGCATAGCCGCCGGCAGCAAGCACAAGGCGGAGGCGATCAAGCTGGTCGAGTTCCTCTCGCAGGGCGACGCCTCGACCACCTTCACCAAGGAGAACAGCCTGGTGCCGATCCTCAAGGGCGCGGCCGAGGAATCCTTCTACAAGACCGGGCCCTGGGCGAGCTATGTGACGATGACCGAGAACCCGGACAAGTACCTCACCGTCACCCAGCCGCGTGACGCGTCCTGGTGGACCGAGTGGATCCAGAAGTCCGACGCCGAGGTGCAGAAGATGCTGCTGGGCAAGATGACGCCCAAGGAGCTGCTGGCCGGCTGGGACGCGTACTGGACGAAGAAGTGGAAGAGCCAGACGTGAGCCTGTCCACCTCGAAGCAGGCGGGGCGCCCCTCCCAGGGGGGCGCCCGGCCCGCGCCGGTCAAGACGGCGGGCCCGCGCTCGCGCAGACCGGTGTTCACCGTCCGCCGGAGCCTGGCCATCGCCGGGTTCATGGCTCCGGCCGTGCTCTTCGTCTCGGTCTTCATCTACTACCCGATGGTCTCGGGCAGTCAGATGGCGTTCCGCAACTGGAACCTCAACGACCTCACCGACACTTCGTGGGTGGGGATCAAGAACTTCCAGGAGATCTTCCGGGACCCGGTGTTCTACACCGTGCTCGACAACACCCTGATCTGGGTGGTCGCCTCGCTCGTACCGCAGCTGGTGATCGGCTTCGCGATCGCCCTGTGGCTGCGCCGGCGCTTCCGTTTCCGGGGGCTCTACCAGGCGTTGATCTTCTTCCCGTGGGCCATCTCCGGATTTCTCATCGGCATTCTGTTCCGCTGGATGTTCAACAGCGAATTCGGCGTCATCAACGATCTGCTGTCGAAGGCCGGCCTGATCGACGAGCCGATCCCCTGGCTCGCGGATCCGAAGACGGCGATGGTCGCCGTCATCATCGCCAATGTCTGGTACGGCGTCACCTTCTTCGCCATCATGATCCTGGCTGCCCTCCAGTCGATCCCCGACGAGCTGTACGAGGCGGCCGAACTCGACGGGGCGGGCAAGGCCCGCACGCTGTTCCAGGTCACCATTCCGTACATCCGCGCCACGCTGGCGCTGACCGTGCTGCTCCGGGTCATCTGGATCTTCAACTTCCCCGACATCATCTTCGGGATGACCGGCGGCGGACCGTCCAATGAGACACACATCGTGACCACCTGGATGATCACGATCACCCAGCAGGGCGACTACGGAAAGGCCTCGGCGCTCGGTCTCGTCGTGGTCGGGATACTCCTGGTGTTCTCCGTCTTCTACCTCATGGCCACCCGCGAGAAGAAGGGAGCGAGGTCTTGATGAACAAGGAGACCGTCGCGGGACGCGTGACCCGGATCGCCTTTCTCTCGGTATGGCTGATCATCACGGTCTTCCCGCTTTACTGGATCGCCGTCACCTCCTTCAAAGCACCCGGCGACATCTTCACCTTTCCGATCGCCTACTGGCCCGAGCACTTCTCCCTGGAGAACTACAGCGGGCTGTTCGGAAAGGCCCGGTTCGGCGACTACCTCACCAACAGCCTGCTCGTCGCGACGGTGGCGGGCACGGTGGCGACGGGCATTTCCGTGCTCTCGGCCTATGTGCTGGCGCGGTTCGAGTTCCGGAGCAAGACGGCGCTGCTGATGGCCGCCCTGGTCACCCAGATGATTCCGTCGTTCATCGCGCTCGGGCCGCTGTACATGATGATGACCCAGCTGAAACTGGTCGACAACCGGCTCGGACTCATCCTCGTCTACATCGCGGTGTGCATTCCGTTCAGCACCGTGATGCTCCGCGGGTTCTTCGAGAACATCCCGGACGCGCTGGAGGAAGCGGCCATGATCGACGGGTGTTCGCGGTTCGGGGCGCTGTTCCGGGTGCTGCTGCCCGTGATGAAGCCGGGCATCGTGGCCGCGTTCATCTTCAACTTCGTGAACTGCTGGAACGAGCTGTTCCTGTCGGTCACCCTGATGAACAGCGACGCGAACAAGACCGTCCCCACCGCGCTGAACGGCTTCATCTCCAGCTTCAACATCGACTGGGGTTCGATGTCCGCGGCGGCCGTGCTCACCATCGTGCCGACCATGGTGCTGTTCGCCTTCGCCAGCCGCCACATCGTGCAGGGGCTGACCTCGGGCGCGGTGAAGGGATAGGGGCCGCCGCGGGTTTCAGCGGCGGGGGGCCCGGCGGGTGCGGGTCCAGGTCAGCAGCCGACGGGCGGTCCAGGTGTTGACGACCCGCTCCGGGGAGACGCCGCACTCCTCGGCCCGGGCGCAGCCATGGATCTGCCAGTCGAGCTGGCCCGGGGCGTGCGCGTCGGTGTCGATCGAGAAGAGGACGCCCGCCTCGACGGCCCGGCGCAGCAGCCGGCGCGGCGGGTCAAGGCGCTCCGGACGGCAGTTGATCTCCACGGCCGTGCCCGAGGCGGCGCAGGCGCCGAACACCTCGTCGGCGTCGAAGCGCGACTCCGGGCGGCGCCCGTCGAGCAGCCGCCCGGTGCAGTGCCCCAACACATCGACCAGGGGATTGCCGACGGCCGCGACCATCCGGCGGGTCATGGGGCGGGGGTCCATCCGCAGCTTGGAGTGGACCGAGGCCACCACGACGTCCAGCCGGTCCAGCAGCTCCGGCTCCTGGTCCAGGGAGCCGTCGAGGAGGATGTCGACCTCGATGCCGGTGAGCAGCCGGAAGGGTGCGAGCCGCCCGTTCAGCTCCGCGATCACCTCCAGCTGTTCGCGCAGCCGGTCCGCGGACAGGCCGCGGGCCACGGTCAGCCGGGGCGAGTGGTCGGTGAGCACGGCCCACTCGTGGCCGAGGCGGGCCGCGGTGCGGGCCATCAGCTCGATCGGCGAGCCCCCGTCCGACCAGTCGGAATGCAGATGGCAGTCGCCGCGCAGGGCGGCGCGCAGCGCGGCCCCGGGCCGCTCGTCCGGCCGGCCGGCCCCCGCTGCTCCCGCTGCCCCCGCTTCGTCGACCGCCTCCAGCTTCGCCAGATAGCCGGGCACCCCTCCGGCCAGCGCCTCCCGGATCACCTGGGAGGTCGTGGGGCCGATCCCCTTCAGTGACTCCAGCGTGCCCGCGGCCGCCCGCCGCGCCACGTCCTCGGCGGGCAGCCGGCCCAGCAGCTCGGCGGCCGTACGGAAGGCGCGTACGCGATAGGTCGGGGCCTGGTCGCGCTCGAGGAGGAACGCGATCCGGTCCAGCGCCTCCACGGGATCCATGGCCTGCCCTGCCTTTCCGACGGCTGCCGGCCCCCTCTCCAGGGTCGCGTGTCGCTCCTTCCCGCGCCTGCGCGCGTCCGCCGGCGCCTATGGCGAGAGCGGTGCCGCCGGTCCGCGATAATGACCGTCCGTCAACCGTTGACCGGACAGGCAGGGAGCGAACGAGAGGTGCCCTACGTGGACAACCTTGCGATCAAGCGGGAGGACTCTCTGGGCGAGCGCGTCGCCCATGAGCTGCGGGTCCAGGTCATCAGCGGCCGGCTGCGGCCCGGTACCCACCTGGTGGAGGGCCAGCTGGCCGAGCGCTTCGACGTCAGCCGCGGCCCGGTGCGGGACGCGCTGCGCCGGCTCGAGGCGGAGGGGCTGGTCGCCTCCCAGCGGCGCGGGGTCTATGTCACCGGCCTGGACGCCGAGGACGTCGAGGAGCTGTACACCCTGCGCGAGTCCCTGGAGAGCCTGGCCCTGACCCTGGCCATGAACAAGGCCCGGGACGCCGACTGGGCCCGCTCCCAGGCCTGTGTGGAACGTATGCGGCAGGCCGCCGGCCGGGCCGACGCCCGGCTGTTCGCCGAGGCCGACCTGGACTTCCACTCGCGGTTCTACGAGCTGTCCGGGCACCGGCGGCTGATCGCGGTATGGGAGCAGTACCGGCCGACGTTCGCGGTGGTCCTCGACATCACCAACGCCCAGGACGTCGATCTGCACTCCCCGGCCGAGAACCACGCCGCGCTGCTGGACGCCGCCCGCCGCGGCGACCGAGAGGCGGCCCTCGCCGCCCTGCGCGCGCATCTGGGCGACGCCCGCGACCAGCTGCGCTCCGCACTGCGCGACGACAGGTCCCGGGCGGAGGGCTGAGGCACCCCGCCGGGCCCGCCACCGCGACCGGGCGGCTGCTGGGGCTTCGTGGCCTGGGCGGGCGGCCGTGCTGGCCTCGGATCACCACGACCGCCTGGGTCCGGCTGACCGGCACCTTCAGCGTCTGGACGGAGATCGCGCCGCCGTAGACGTTGAGGAAGTTCTGCGCGAGCGCGGACAGAGTGATCGCGATGAGCGCGGGGACGGCGAACGGCCCGGCCAGCTCGTGCAGCGCGGTGATGGAGTCCGTGCTGGTTGCGCTGCCGCCCACCAGCACGCCCAGGATGCCGAGCCAGCAGATGGTGACGAAGTTGCCGAGCCCGGTGTACCAGGCGGTGCGCTTCACCACCTGCGACGAGTCGGGCAGAGGAGGCGCGCTACCGCACCCTGATGAACCAGCTGGCCTACGCCCGCCTGGTGCGCACCTCGCTGTCGCGGCCGGGGCGGCTCACCGAGTCGGACAGCGAGCACCACCGTGTGCTCAGCCTGATCCTGGCCAAGGACGGCGACGGCGCGGAGCGCGTGATGCGCGAGCACGTACGGCTGAGCCACCAGGCGCTGATGGCCGGCATGGACGAGCGGCAGAGCTGAACCGCGGCCGCTCGGCCCCACGGCCGCTCGGGCGCTACGGCGTCGAGGCGGCCAGGGCGTGGCTGATGCGGCGGGTCGCGTCGTAGAGCTCCCGGTACAGGGGGTACCGGCCGTCGTAGACCGCGCGCCAGGCCTCGTCCGGTTCGACGGTCGCGATGATCGGGTTCCAGCCGCCGGTGTCGGCGCCGAGGGCCCGGGCCGCGAGAGCCGCGTCGCCGAGGCAGGCGCCGATCGTCTCGGCCGGGATCTGCTGCGGCAGGCCGATCGCGGCAGAGACGATGGCCGTCCACAGGCTCCGGGCGCCGCCGCCCACCGCGACCAGGCGGTCGATACGGGCCCCGGCGTCGGCGAACGCCTCGAGGTTGTGGCGCACTCCGAACGCGGTGGCCTCGAGCGCCGCCCGGTACAGCTCCGCGCGCCCGTGGCCCAGCGTCAGCCCGATGACGGTGCCGCGCGCCCGCGGGTCGAACAGCGGGGTGCGCTCCCCGGCGAAGTACGGCAGCATCAGCAGCCCCCGTGAGCCGGGCGGCACCCGCTCGGCCTCGGCCAGCAGCGTGGCGAAGTCCGAGCCGGTGAGCTCCCGCAGCCAGTCGGTGAGGCTGCCGGAGGTGGCCATGCCCGCCGCGAGGCAGTAGCTGGCCGGGCGCACTCCGGTGGTGCCCCACAGCGCGGGGTGGCGCATCGGCCGCTCGCCCATGACGGTGAGGAACATGGTCGAGCCGTACATCACCATGGTGTCGCCTGGAGCCAGCGCGTCGACGCTCGCGGCCTCCGCCCAGGCGTCGATGGTGCCCGCGGTCACCGGCACCCCCTCGGGCAGCCCGGTCTCCGCGGCGGCGGCCGCGTGCACGGCACCCACCACCTCGCCGGGCCAGGCCAGCGCGGGGAGTTCGAGGCCGGGGGCGACCCGCTGGGCCCAGGTGTCGCTCCAGCGCCGGGCGTCGAGGTCGTACAGCGGATCGCACTGGCTGGCCGAGTGGTGGTCCAGCACATACTCCCCCGTCAGCCGGTGCACCAGATGGCTGGAGGCCATGAAGAACCGGCGGGTCGCCCGCCACACGTCCGGCTCATGGCGGGCGAGCCAGCGCAGCTTCGGGCCGACCGCCTGGCTGGTGAGCGGGGAGCCGCCGCGCGCCAGGATCTCCTCCGAGCCCAGTTCGGCCGTCAGTTCGGCGATCTCGTCGGTGGCGCGGGTGTCGACCCCGTACAGGATCGCGGGGCGCAGCGGCCGGCCGGCCGCGTCGGCGGGCAGCAGACACGGGCCGATGCCGGAGACCCCGACCGCGGCCACCGCCCTCGCGGCCACGCCGTCGGCGCCGAGGAGCTCCCGGACGAGGGAGGTGAAGTCGGCCCACCACACGGTCTCGGCGTCGTGTTCGAACCAGCCGGGGCGGGGGGTGGCGGTGCGGTGCGGGCGCGTGGCGCGGGCGAGCACCCGGCCGTCGGCGCTCACGGCCACGCCTTTGGAGGATCCGGTGCCGATGTCGACACCGAGGAACACCGGTTGGCTCATCGCGGGTACCCGCCGCGTTCGATGCCCATCATGCGCTCGTCGGCCTCCTCGTCACAGGTACACGGTAGCCGCCGCCCCGGGACGGCCGCTCAGCGCAGTACGGCCGCCAGCAGGTCGGCGCCCAGCGCCGTCAGATCGGGCAGATTGAGGGAGTAGCGGACGTAACGACCCTGCCGCCGGGCGGTGAGCAGGCCCGCGCGGCGCAGGGCAGCGAGGTGGCGGGACACCTCCGGGGGTGAGAGCTCCCAGGCGTGGGCCAGCTCGCGGGTGGTGTGCGGGCCTCGGGCCAGGGTGCGCAGCAGCCGCAGCCGTACCGGATGTGCGAGTGCCTGCAGCCGGAGTGTGACCGTTTCCAGCGATACCGGCTCTGAAGGGCTCGGGTCGGCCACGGGGTACTGCACCACCGGCTGCCACCCGGGCGTGTGGACAGCCACCAGGTGCGGGCTGCCGAAGACACTGGGGATGAAGGTGACCCCGGTGCCATGGGCGGCGGTCGCCTTGTCCTGGAGCTTGTCCACGATGATGCAGTCGCCGTCCGGCGCCAGGGTGACCGCGCCGGAGACCGATGCGAGCGCCGCCCCGATGCCCTGACGCTTGAGCAGGTCGTTCTTCAGCCGCAGGTCGGTGGCGAGCCGCACGGCGACGCCCGTCCAGGCGGCATCGAAGAAGGCCTCGGCGCACTGTTCGAGGGTGTGGCGCAATCGCGCCCGCACCACGGCCGGGTCCGCGAGCAGCCGTTCCGCGAAGGCCTCTTGCCGCGCACCGCGGGCCTGGGCCAGATCCAGCGCCCGCTCGCGCGCGGTCACGTCCGCGAGCGGCGACCGCCTGGCGAAGTGGACCCGGTTGCTGCCGCACGTGGTGACGAGCGCGGCGGTCACATACGTCTCGTCGTCGAGCCGGTCCACGTCGTCCAACTCCTCGACGAGGGTCAACCGAGGCCGGCCGGGGATCAGAAAGTCGGCTTGTGAGGAACGCCAGAGGAACTCCGCTTCCCGCAGCCGCTCGGCCAACTCCGGCCGCAGCCCGGCCCAGACGTCCCCGGCCCAGCCGGCGAGCTGCGGATGATGCCCGGGTTCGGCCAGCACATGCAGCATCGCGGTCAGCTCGGCCAGCGGCGAGGCGGCGAACCGCAGCCGCTCGGACGGCGGACCGCTGATGTCGATGCGAAGCGTCATCCACTCATCATCCCTGGCCAGATGGTCGACGACGGCGCCGGTTGGCAGTATCCGTCAATCGGCGTGCCCCGCGCGGTGGCCGGACGCAGCTTGGGCGCCATGGCAACCACCACCAAGATCAGGCCCCGTGCCCTCGTCCGGGCCTCGGGAGGCCCCCGCTATGCCGTCGCCCTGGCCGTGGACGCGCTCGGCACCGGTCTGCTGCGGCCCTTTCTGCTGCTGTACGGAGTGACGGTGCTGAGTCTGTCCGCGCCCGTCACCGGCGCTGCCATGACGGTGGGCATCGTCGCGGGTCTGGTGTGCGTGCCCGCGCTGGGCCGATGGCTGGACCGGGGCGCGCGGAGCGCGGCCGTGGCGGCGTCGATGCTGGTGCGGGTGGTGGGCGTGGCCCTGTTGCTGGCAGCCCCGGCGGGGCATGTCTCGCTGTTCGTGGCGGCCGCGCTCTTCCTCGGCATCGGCAACCAGGCATGGCCGGCCGCCCACGCCGCCCTCGTGGCCACGGTCGCCCACGGCCGGGAACGCGACGCGGCCCTCGCGGCCGGCCGTGCCCTGCGCAACGCCGGCATGGGCGTCGGCGCACTCGTCGCCACCGCCTGCCTGGCGGGCGGCACCACCGCGTTGCGGGCGCTGGCAGCCGTCACCGGGCTCACCTACCTGGTCGCGGCGGCCCTGGTGTGGTCGGTCCATGTGCACGCGCATACGGCCGCCGGCTCCACCGAGGACAGGGGCAGGGGCGACGAGCCCGCGCCCCGGACCCGCACGCTGCTGATCGCCAACGTGGTCTACGTCTTCTGCCTCAACGTCCCCGAAATCGCGCTTCCGCTGGTCCTGGTGACACAGTTGCACGCGTCCCCGGTGTGGTCGGCCGTCATCTTCGTGGCCAACACGGTGCTGGTGGTCATCCTCCAGGTTCCGGTCACCGTCATGATGGCCCGGATCTCCCAGCGGACCGTGCTCGCCCTGGCCGGCGTGGTGCTCAGCGCGTCCTACCTCGGCTTCCTCGCGGCCACCTCGCTGGGGCACGGCTGGGGCGCCCCGGCCGTCGCCGCGGTGTCCGTGGTCTGCACCCTCGGGGAGATCGTCTACGCGGGCAGCGCCACGGCACTCGTGACCCGTCTCGCCCCGGCCCATGTCCTGGGACGGGCCCTCGCCCGCTTCCAGCTCTCCACGGGGTTCGGCCTCGCCGTCTCCCCGGCGGTCATCACCACTCTCGCGGCCCGCGGCCCGGCTGCCCTCTGGGGCGGTCTGGCCGCGGCGACGCTCGTCTCCGCCTCCGCCGTTGCCACCGAGAAGGATCAGGGAGCGCCGTTCAGCGGTTACCGACGCAAGGCGCGAGCAGGCTCGTGAACTCTTGGCAGTCGTCTCCGGCGCCCGGCGGCAGGAGAGCCGGGCGGAGGCGGTTTACCGCCCGGCGGCCCGGGAAGGCGAAACCCGTGCTTCGGACCGGAGGCACGCCCCGCGGGAGCAGTGTGTCCGCTCAGGGTACGGCCCGGTCCCGGGCCTCCTCCCGCGACACGGCGTCCTCCGCCCCTGGAACCGTCAGCCGAACCGCAGGAGGTGTGTCCCATGACGACCGCTGTGCAGCACAAGGCCCGCCCGTCGGCCCACCCCCACGACGATGCCCCCGACACCTCTGCCGAATTCGCGAGAATCGCCGAACTCCCGGACGGGCCGGAGCGGGAGGCCCTGCGTCAGCGGGTGGTGGAGGCCTGGATGCCGATGGCCGAGCGGCTGGCCGGCCAGTACCGCAACCGCGGCGAGGCGCTGGAGGACCTGCGCCAGGTGGCCGCCCTGGGCCTGGTGAAGGCCGTCAACCGCTTCGACCCGGGGCGCGGCTCGGCCTTCGAGAGCTTCGCGGTGCCGACCGTCGTCGGCGAGATCAAGCGCCACTTCCGCGACCACCTGTGGGGGCTGCACGTCCCGCGCCGGGTCCAGGAGTTGCGCAACCAGGTGCGGGCCGCCCATCGCGAGCTGTGCCACTCGCTGGACGACCACGCGCCCGACGTCCGGGAGATCGCCGAGCGCACCGGCCTCTGCGAACAGGACGTACGCACCGGAGTGGAGGCCCTGGACAGCTTCACCCCGCTCTCGCTGGACGCGCCGCTGACCGGTGCCGACGACGGCTACGCCCTGCTGGACACCCTCGGCGAGCGGGAGCCCGCCTATGACCGGGTGGTGGACCGGGAGGCCGTGCGGCCCGGGCTGGTCCGGCTCCCCGAGCGGGAGCGGCGGATCCTCTACCTGCGCTTCTTCTGCGACATGACGCAACGGCACATCGCAGAGCAGCTGGGCATCTCCCAGATGCATGTCTCCCGGCTGCTCAGCCGCACCTGCTCCCGCCTGTGCGAGCAGGCCATGGCCGAAGCGGGCCCGGTGGGGGGCGCGCGCTGAGACCGGGGATCCCGGCGCCCGGCCCCGACCGGGCGTCAGGATCCCATCGGCGTACCGCTAGTGGGACTGCACCCACCAGGTCATCAGGCCGATGACCGCCGTACCGCACGCATACGAGGCACCGCGCACGAAATTCGCCGCCGCGAGCCGGCCGTAGTGGCGCCACCGTCCGGTGGAGCGACTGGGCGTCGGGGGACGATCCTGCGTAGACAGCATGTGGAGCCCCTTTCGTGAGCGTACGGACACCAGCGGGTCCACGCTGGGAGCCCGTCGGCGCCGGGCGTCGCCGGGCCGCTGACGCGGGCTCCTTTGCGCTGTCCATAGCATACAAGATTGTGATCTTGTGAAATCCGCAGGACCCGCCGGAAATTCGCTCAACTCATACGCTTCGCCGCCACCGTCCGGGTCGCGGTGTTCCAGCCCGAGACCCGGACGGACGGCGAGGAGCCGCCCAGGTCGGCCGCGCGGTAGGTGGCGGTGAGCGTCGTGGACTCCCCCGGCCACAGGCTCACCTGATTGTCCGACCAGCGCACAGGCAGGACGAGCGCGCCCGCGCCGGTCACCAGGTGGGCGTCCACCATCAGGGCCGGGGTCCGGCCGCTGGAGGTGTTGCGCAGGGTCACGGTGGTGGTTGCGGTCCCGTCGGGCCCGGTGGTGGTGGCCGCGGTGGCGGACACCGGGGCCTGGTCCATCCGACTGAGCCCGGTGAGGTCGGCGTAGGAGGTGGTCGGGGTGTAGTACCAGTCGGTGTTGTCCCAGTCGAGCACGTCCGGCTCGGTGGACAGCCAGTAGACGTTGCGGCTGACCTCGTTGCCCGCGCCGTCGGTGAGGACGAGCTTGGCCAGGTAGGTGCCCGACACTCCGCTGACGTCGGCGGGCACGGTCAGCGCGGTGGCCTTGCCCCCGTCGGGCGGGGCGGTGACACCGGTGGCGGTCTTGTCGTACTTGGGCGCGCCCTTGGTGTCGTAGAGGCTCAGCCGCGCGGTGAGTCCGGTGGCCGCCTCGTGCCGGTTGTTGACCACGACCACCTCCCGCGAGTCGTACGAGTACTCGATGTGCAGCGGTTCGTTCGCCTTCTTGGCCCCGAAGTAGGCCCCGCCCTGGTCGAGGTAGCGGTCGAAGAGCTGCCAGTGCAGGGAGGTCCAGCCGCTGTTCAGCATCCAGTAGACGACGCCCGTGGCCGGCTTGGAGGTGTCGGAGAAGTTCCGGCCGTACGCCTCGTACTGGGCGCGCACCGCCTCGTACTGCGCGAGCTGCGCCTTGCGCACATAGTCCTCGAGGCCGGTCGGCGGGCCGTAGCGGCCGTTGAGTGCGTTGCCGAAGAGCTTCAGGTCGCCGAAGGTGCTCGACGGCGAGCGGTGGTACTGCTTGGCCTTCGGGTCCTTCCACAGCGTTTCCAGCTCGCTCGGGGACATCATCCGCCGGAGCGTGTCGAGGGTCGGGATGTCGGGCCCGGCGCTGGTCTCGGAGTTGAAGCCGGTCGCACCGCCCTCGCGCTTGGCGTACCAGTAGTTCGGGGGCACCCAGTCGTAGGGGCCGGTCATCTTCATCCCGGACTTGCCGAGGACCGGGGAGGACTTCGCGGAGGCGGCGGGGATCACCGGGTTGGGCCAGTCCGCGGCCTTCAGGGCGTCGAGGTAGTTCTTCTCGATGGTCGCGTCGGGGGCGAAGTCGCTGCCGATGAGGAAGGAGATGACGCTGGGGTGGTCACGCAGCCGCGCGGCCTCGGCGGCCATGGAGTCCTTGGCCACCGCATAGTCGGCCGCGGTCCACTTGTCGCCCGTCTCATCCCCGTTGACCTGGCCCTCCCACTTGTCGCAGCACTCCCAGCCGGGGAGGGTGAGGATGCCGTACCGGTCGGTGAGGTCGAAGAACTCGTCCGGTTCGATGTGGCCTTCGAGGCGGATGGTGTTCAGGCCGAGGTCGAGGGCGTACTTCAGCCGGTCCTCGACATAGCGGGCGTCCCAGCGCAGGAACACGTCCGGGGACCAGCCGCCCGCCTTGATCAGCAGCGGGCGGCCGTTGACGGAGTAGCGGCGGGCGCCGTCGGCGTTCAGCGGGGCCTTGACGTCCCGGATGCCGAAGGTCTGGTGGGCGGTGTCGGAGGCGGTGCCCGAGACGGTGGCGGTCAGGTCGAGGTCGTACAGCGGCTGGCCGCCCATCCCGGCCGGCCACCACACCCGGGGCCGGTCCAGGCGCAGTTGCGGATAGGCGGAAGGGGTGAAGGCGACGGTCTTCTTCTCGTGTGCGGCCAGCGCCACGGTCTGGCTGAAGGACACCGGGCCGACGGTCCCGGAGACGGTGGCGGTGACGGGCGCGCCGGAGTCGTTGCGGGCCTCGGCCCTGACGGTCAGTTCGGCGGAGGACAGCGAGGGGACGGCCAGCCCGGTGGTCACATGCGCCCCGCGCAGGGCCACCGGGCCGCCGCGGCGCACCAGGACATCGCGGACCAGCCCCATGTTCTCGTCGGGCGGGGGCTGCAACCAGTCGATCCAGCCCATGGTGAGGTTCTTGCGCGGGTCGTTGGGCTCCACCTTGAAGGCCACCGTGTTGGTGCCGGCCGTGACCAGGTCGGTGATGTCCAGTTCATGGCGGGTGTACGCGCCGGCGACCTGGTCCCTGGTGGCGATCCGCTCGCCGTTGACGTACACGTCGGCGGCGGAGACGACCCCGCTGAAGTCCAGGTAGGTGCGGGAGCCGGGGTCGGTGACGGTGAAGTCGGAGCGGTACCACCAGGGGACGGCGAAGTCGGCGGCCGGGATTTTCTTGAGGTTGGTCGAGTAGAACGGATCCGGGTACGCGCCCTTGGCCAGCAGGCCCGCGAGCACCGTCGACCGGGGCGCCATGGCGTACCAGCCGGTGGCGGGGTAGCCGGGCGTCGAGACGGCGGCGGGGCTGTCGCTGACCTTCGCCGAGGACTGCACGGCGAACCCGGCCAGGGCGGTGGCCGTGCCGGCGGCATCCCCCACGCGGGTGACCGGCGGCGGGGCCTGGCCGACGGCCGTCGGCGTACGGGGCGGCGGGGCGGCCCCGGCCGGGAGGGAGAGCGCCAGGAGCAGACCGCCGGCGGCGAACGCGGTGGTCAGGACGGGGCGCACGCGGGCTGTCGCCCGCCGCCGGGGTGGTGCCGGGCGGAGGAACACGGAGGTCTCCCTGAGAGGCCGGGCGTTGGTTAGGCAACTTTCCTAACAGTCTTTGGACGCTAGAGACGTGAATGCGACATGTCAACACCCGACTCCGCCGCGTGGCGGGAGCAATCCGTACGGCGGAACCGCGCCGATGAGACAGGGCCTGTGGCCGGGGAGCGCGCTCAGGCGTGCCAGCGCAGGACCGCGCCGAGGCCCCCCGCCGGGCCGGCCATGCCCTCGGGCACCAGCAGCACCTCGGTGTCCGCCGCCGCGGCCGCGCGCACCAGCGCGTCGTCCGCGCGCGCCGGCTCGGGCGCCGCGACACCCAGCGCGCGGGCCTGGGCGCGCTGCACCGCCACCTGGTCGACGCCGGGGCCGACCCACACCTCGCGGCGGGCGTCCGCCCCCGTCTGCCCCAGCAGCAGGGTCGCCGCCTGATGGCTGCGTACCGCCTCCACCACCGCAGGCATCCCCTCCGCGGCCCCACCGGGCGCCGAACCGTCGTGGGCGCCACCCGCCCCCGGCTCGCCCGGGCGGCCCCGCGCGGCGCGGAACAGGTCGAGGACGTCCTCCAGGTGGGAGCGGACGTACTCCTCGCGGACCCGGTCGATCTCCGCTTCGAGCTGCGCCCGGGAGCCGCCCGCGGCCCTGCCGCCGTGCTGCGCCTCCACCGTGCGGGCGCGCAGCGGCTCGGGCAGCCGGTCGTGCACGGCCCTGCGCTCGCGCGGATCGCCGGCCAGGACCAGCAGCCGCGCATCGCTGTCCGGCCACCGCCGCGCGAGCTCGTCGGCGACCAGATCGGCGGTCTGGTCCCAGGTGTTCTCGACCCGGTTGCGGTAGTGCCACTCGTAGCGGTCGGCGGGTACGGAGCGGTGTCCGCGGGTCGGCGGCGGGCTGCCGCTCGCCCGGCCGACGGGGCGGGGCCCGGCGTCGTCGAGCAGTTCGAGGTCGGCTCCGGAGCGGTCGACACGGGCCACCAGACACGGGGGACTCTCGCCGCGCAGGGACGCCAGCGGCGCGACCCGGGGAAGCGTCGACCAGGAGGTGGCCACATCGGGCGGCGATGCGGCCAGCGGAAGGTCGAGGACCACCTCCCCGCCCTCCGCGAACAGCGCCCGCCCGGCCGACGGCCTGGCCATCCGCTCGCCGGCCAGCCGCTCGACCAGCGCCTCGCGGGTCGGGGCGTCGGCGCCCTGCCGGGCGAGCTGGTCGCACACGAACCGCTCCCGCAGCCTGCGCCGCCTGGGCGCGTCCTCGGTCGCGCGCGAGGTGTCCAGATAGACACAGGCCCAGGGACCCGGGCGCTCGAACAGCGGCTTCAGGAATCCAACATCCATGATCTCCCCCATCCCGGGGAAACGCGCGAGAGCCGGGGCGCACCCGGGGGAATCCGGGGCCCCGCCCCGTTCCTGACCCCAGGATCCCTCCACCGGTCCACGAGCGCCAGGCACGCCCGGCCGCGCCATCGACGGCGTGTCCCGCCTAGACTTGACGGCGTGACTCGCTCCAACGAGGAGGTCGAGGCGCTGCTCCGCGAGTACGCGGACCTCCTTCTGATCACCGGCGGGGACGCGTTCAAGGCGCGCGCCTACGAGAAGGCCGCCCGCGCGATCGGCGGCTTCCCCCGCGATGTCTCCGAGCTCGACGCGAAGGGCCTGCGCGAGATCCCCGGGGTGGGCAGGTCGATCGCCGACAAGGTCGTGGAGTATCTGCGCACCGGCAGCGTGCCGGCCGTCGACGAGGCGCGCGCCGCGATCCCGGCGGGGGTGCGGCAGCTGACCGCCATCCCGGCGCTCGGGCCGAGGAAGGCCATGGTGCTGTACGAGGAGTTGCACATCGCGTCGATCGACGAGCTCTCCGACGCGATCCGCGGACACAAGCTGCGCGATCTGAAGGGCTTCGGCCCGAAGACGGAGGAGAACATCCTCCACGGCATCGCCCTCATGCAGGCAGCCGGAGACCGGGTGCCGCTGAACGTGGCCATGGGCGTGGCCGATGAGATCGTGGCCGAGCTGTCGCGGGTGACCGGCTGTGAGGGCTGCGAGTACGCGGGGTCGCTGCGGCGGATGAAGGAGACCGTCGGCGACATCGACATCCTGGTCGCGGCCGACGAATCGGTCCCGTTCATGGAGGCGTTCGCCCACCTGCCGTACACCGCCGAGGTCATCGCGAGCGGGGAGAAGAAGACCTCGATCCGCACCACCAAGGGGCTCCAGGTCGATCTGCGGGTGCTGCCCCTCGACTCCTGGGGTGCGGGGCTCGTGTACTTCACCGGGTCCAAGGCGCACAACATCCGGATCCGCGCGATCGCGATGCGCCACGGCCTCAAGCTCTCCGAGTACGGCCTGTTCGACACCAAGAGCGGGGAGAGAGTCGCCTCCCGCAGTGAGGAGGACGTGTACGCCAGGCTCGGCATGGACTGGATCCCGCCGACGCTGCGCGAGGACCGCGGCGAGGTCGAGGCCGCCTTGAACGGGTGGCTGCCCGAGCTGGTGACGGAATCCGATCTGCGCGGCGATCTGCACACCCACACCAACCTCACCGACGGCCTCGAACCGCTGGAGGAGATGATCGCGGCGGCGCGGCGGCGCGGATACGCGTACTACGCCGTCACCGACCACGCCCCGAAGCTGTATATGCAGCAGATGACCGACGAGAAGATCCTGGACCAGCGCGAGCGAATCCGGGACCTGGACCGGGGGCGGCGCGGGATGCGGCTGCTGCACGGCGTGGAGCTCAACATCGACGTCCAGGGGGACGTGGACTGGCCCGACGAGTTCCTCAAGGGCTTCGACCTGTGCGTGGCGTCGGTGCACACGCAGTTCGGCCTGGCGCGGGACGAGATGACCCGGCGGCTCCTGCGGGCCTGCGAGAACCCGAACGTCAACATCATCGGCCATCCGACCACCCGGCTGATCGGGAAGCGGCCGGGCATCGACGCCGATCTGGACGCGGTGTTCGCCGCGTGTGCCCGTACCGGCACGGCGCTGGAGATCAACGCGCACCCCGACCGGCTGGACCTGTCGGACGAGAACATCCTGCGGGCCAAGGAACACGGCGCGAAGTTCGCGGTCGACAGTGACGCGCACTCCACCCTCGACATCGCCGCCCTGCGCTACGGGGTGGGGACGGCGCAGCGCGGCTGGCTGACCGCCGACGACGTGATCAACACATGGCCGCTGGCCCGGCTGCGGCGATTTCTGCGCAAGGAGGGACACAGCTGAGCACCTCCGAACGCGCTGAACGCCCTGAACGCTCTGAACGCCGCGCGCGACCCGAGCACCCCGAACACCCCGCTCATCAGGCGCCCGGGGTCGGCACGCTGCGCGAGCTGGACGAGCGGGTGAGCGGCTGCCGCGCCTGCCCGCGCCTGGTGGGGTGGCGCGAGGAGGCCGCCCGTATCAAGCGCCCGGCCTACCGCGAGTGGGACTACTGGGCCCGCCCGGTGCCGGGGTTCGGACCGGACGACGCCGCGCTGGCCATCGTCGGTCTGGCCCCCGCCGCGCACGGCGGCAACCGCACCGGCCGGATGTTCACCGGCGACCGCTCCGGGGACTTCCTGTACGCGGCGCTGTACGCCGTCGGCCTGGCCAATCAGCCGACGGCGACCCATCGGGGCGACGGCCTGGAACTGCGCGGCGTCCGGGTCACCGCGCCCGTGCACTGCGCCCCGCCGGCCAACCGGCCCACGGTCTCGGAGCGCGACACCTGCCGCCCTTGGCTGGTGCGCGAACTGGGGCTGCTGCGACCGACGTTGCGCTCGGTGGTGGTGCTGGGGGCGTTCGGCTGGCAGGCGGCGCTGCCCGCGTTCGCCGCGGCCGGCTGGGAGGTGCCCCGCCCGCGCCCGGCGTTCGCACACGGCGCCCGCGTCACACTGCGGGATGTGGAGGCGGGGGCGCCGCTGCGGGTGTTCGGCTGCTACCACGTCAGTCAGCAGAACACCTTCACCGGGCGGCTGACCCCGGCGATGCTGCGGGAGGTGCTCCGCTCGGCGGCGGAGGCGGCCGGGCTGTGACCCGCGCCGACGACGACGGGCCGCCGGCGCTGAGGCGCCGGCGGCCCGGTGGGGGGTGGTACGAGGTCCCAGGCACTGGGGCAGGTGGGCGCCCGGGACCCCGGTCAGGGGGTGGCAGGACGTGTCCTGCCCGGATCAGCCGTTACGTGTGGTTCGCGGCGTTGCCGTCTCCGGCCGCGCCGTTGTCGCCATTGCCGACCGCGCCGTTGTCACCGTTACCGGCGGCGCCGTTGTCACCGTTACCGGCCGCGCCACCTTCGTCCGCGCCGCCCTCGGCTCCCTGGCCGACGCCGTCACCGGCACCCGCGCCATCACCCTGGCCGGCACCATCTCCGGCGCCCTGGCCCGCATCTCCCTGGCCCGCGCCATCGCCCTGGCCGGCGCCGTCACCCTGGCCCGCGCCGTCACCGGCACCGTCGCCCTGGCCCGCGCCGCCGCCACCGTTGTCGCCGCCGATGACGGCGCCCGTGGCCTGGAGCGCGGTGCTCACCGGCTGGAAGAACGTCTCGCCGCCCTGCGTGCAGTCGCCGCTGCCGCCGGAGGTCAGGCCCACGGCCGCGTCCTCGGCGAACATGGCGCCACCGCTGTCACCGGGCTCGGCGCACACATCGGTCTGGATCAGGCCGTTGACGATGTCGCCGTTGCCGTAGTTCACGGTGGCGTTCAGGCCGGTGACGGTGCCGTCACTGAGGCCCGTGGTGCTGCCGGAGCGCTGCACCGGCAGCCCGACGCTCGCCTCGGCGACCCGGGTGATCTCCTGGGTGGTGCCGTCCTGGAGGTCCACCGTGCTGGGCGCCTGGGTGTTCGGGTCGTCGTACGTCACCAGGGCGAAGTCGCTCACCGGGAACTGGGACTCGGCGGTGGTGCCCACCTGCTGGGCGCCCGCCTGGTCGGTGGCCCAGGTCTCCGCGATGTTGCCGCAGTGGCCCGCGGTGAGGAAGGCGGGCGCGCCGTCGACCGTGACATTGAAGCCCAGCGAGCAGCGGGCGCCGCCGCCGAAGATGGCGTCGCCGCCGTCCAGGGCACCGGCCTGCTCACCGGCGCCGCCCGCGCCGTCGCCGCCGCCCTGGCCGTCACCGGCACCCTGGCCATCGCCCGCGCCCTGGCCGTCACCAGCACCCTGACCGGCGCCGTCGTCGGCACCGCCCTGGCCGGCTCCCTGGCCCGCGCCGTCGTCCGCACCGCCTTGTCCGGCGCCCTGACCGGCACCGTCATCTGCGCCTTGGCCTTGGCCTTCGCCCGTGCCCTGGCCCTGGCCCGCGCCTCCGTTGGCGCCGGGTTGCTTCTCGTCGGTCCCGTCGAACTTCTTGAACTCGCCATTGGTGCGCTGGACGGTGGCCGTGCCCGCCAGGCCGTCCACGGCCTTGGTCAGCGTGGCCCACTTCGTACCCGTGACAGTTCTGTCGGCGGTGACCCGGACCTTGTTGGTCTTCGGGTCGATCGACCAGGCCGTGCCGGGGATCGACGCGTTGTCGCTCAGCGTCTTGGTGGTGGCCTTGAGCTCCGCCATGCTGTTCTCGACGATCTTGGCCACGGCGCCCTGGGCCCGGACGTCGTTCGCCGCGTCCTCGTTCAGGACGTTCATCACCAGCTGCTTGGAGTCGCCCTGGTAGTACCACCCTGCCGCGTTGGTGCCCAGGTCAGAAGCGAGGCCCGTCGCGAGCTTCACAGCAGCCTGCGGCGAAAACGTCTTGGACTCGGCCGACTTGTCCGGGCTCGCGTTGGCGTTCGGAAGCAGAATGACCGCTCCCGCGAGGGCGGCCGCGGCGGCGCCGGCTATGACGACGGTCCGCTTGTTCACACGTCGGTGGCTCAACTCACTGACCTCCAGTAGGGGTGCGCCGGGGGGGTGCGCGAGGAGTGTTCGTGGTTTCCTCTGCGTCCCTGCGCGGTGGTCACCCGGTCATACGGAGGTAGTGGTTCAGGGTTTTCAGGGCCACTCAAGGTGTGATGAAAACCGGGCGCGAGGCGCCCGGGATGAGTATGCTCCGCCGGTTCGGCCCCTCCCTCACTCCTTCGCCGTGGCCGCCGCCTGCTCGCTCAGCTCCCACACCTGCCCGAGCGCCATGTCGGCCGAGGGCCCGGCCGGGGTGCCGCCCGTGGTCTCGAAGTGGTCGACGTAGTCGCCGATGAAGGCCTGCCACCGGTGGTTGACCGGATCCTGGTCGAGCGCGGCCATCGCGGCGGCGAAGTCCGCGCAGTCCACGAGGTGGAACAGATGGCGTCCGCTGCGCCAGATCTGCCAGTTGGTGATGCCCGCCCGGCCCAGCGCCTCCAGCAGATCCGCCGGAACCGTGGCGTGCACCTCTTCGTATCCGGCTTCCTGGCCCTCCTTGAGGACCGAGTGCAGTGCGACGCGCATGGCTTTCCCTCTCTCCTTGTCACATGTGCCGAAAGAGACCGGCAACTCACAGTGCTGACCGTGTGGATGGTATCGGCATGGGTATATCTCCTCGAACCTGTCCGAGCTCAAGGGGACGAAGGAAGATCATGAATGCAGCCGAGAACACTGGTGCGGACCTCCGGTCGGCGCCCACATTCATAGACCTCGTCATTCCGGAGAGGGTGAAGGAATCTCTCGTGAAGCAACTCGCAGGCCTGGGCGACCCGGCACAGGACATGGATCGGGCGACGGCTCTCTGCCATCAGATATTCGCGACCTTACCGATTGATCTCCTACAGGCCATCCTGGATTTCGGCAGGCATGCGGACACCCCTGGCGTGGCGCGAGTGGGCAACCTCCCCGTCGAACCCGGGCTTCCCGATACCCCCGACGATGGTGGGCCGTGCCGAACGAAAAGCACATACCTTTCGGAAGGAGTTCTCCTCGGGCTCAGCGGGATGCTGGGAGAGCCCGTCGGGTTCACCACCGAGAAGAACGGCCAGCTGATTCACGATGTCATTCCGGTCGCGGACGGAGCTACGACGCAGACGAATCGCAGTTCGACTGTTTTTCTCAACTTCCACAACGACATCGTCTACGACGAGGTCGGATCATACAATGTGAGCAACCCGGACTTCCTTGTCCTCAACTGCCTTCGCGCAGACCACGAGGGTGTTGCCGGGACCTACTACGCGGACGCCCGGGATGTCTGCCAGGCCCTGGACGCCTCCTCGCTCAAGCTGCTCACGGAGCCTCTCTTCAGGCTCAACGCCCCCGGGGGTTATGCGCGGCTGGTCGGCAAGAGCGAAACGCTCTCCGCCCCCGTGCCCATCATCAGCGGGCCCGCATGGTGCCCTGAAATCGCCTCCTCCGCCAATGGAGTTCATGCCCTTTCCCCTGAGGCCGAAGTGGCGCTGCGGCGGCTTCAGCCCGCCTGCCGAGAAGTCGCACACGAAGTCTTCCTGCGCCCCGGCCAGGCGCTGCTCATCAATAACCGAAAGGGCTTGCATGCCCGTTCCGAGTTCGAGCCGCGATACGACGGCCGCGATCGCTGGTTGCAGCGCACGTACATTCGCAGGAATCACTGGAGTATCCGCGACCGTGTTGTCTCCCGGACGCGGAGGCTGCATTCCTGATCAAAGCTTCCGCTGAAACTGCCGCCGGAACTGCCGGTCCCGACCCGGCCGCGCGCGTAGAGTCGCGTCCGTATGTGTGCATCCGAAAGGGACCGCGCCATGGCGCCGTTCCCGTTTCGTGGTCCGGTATTTGAGGAAAGGTCTTCCGCGGATGACAGTGCGTGTGGGCATCAATGGGTTTGGACGCATCGGCCGCAACTATCTGCGTGCGGTGCTCGCCCAGGGCGCCGATGTGGAAGTGGTGGGCGTCAACGACCTCGCCGACACCGCGACACTGGCCCATCTCTTCGCGTACGACAGCACGTTGGGCCGCTTCGGGGAGAAGGTGCGCGCGGTCGACGGCGCCATCCTTGTCGGGGAGAGGCGGATCGCCGTCTCGGCCGAACGCGACCCGGCGGCTCTCCCCTGGACGGAACTCGGCGTCGACGTCGTCATCGAATCGACCGGTGTGTTCACGGACGCCACCCGCGCCCGCGCCCACATCGCGGCAGGGGCCAAGAAGGTCATCATCTCCGCCCCGGCGAAGAACGAGGATCTGACCCTGGCCTATGGCATCAACCATGACCAGTACGACGCCGAGCGTCACACCATCGTCTCGACCGCGTCCTGCACCACCAACTGCCTCGCCCCCATGGCCAAGGTCCTGCACGACGCCATCGGCATCGAATACGGCTTGATGACCACGGTCCACGCCTACACCTCGGACCAGAATCTGCTGGACGGACCGCATCGCGATCTGCGCCGCGCCCGCCACGCCGCCACGAACACCGTGCCCACCAGCACGGGGGCCGCCAAGGCCATCGGCCTGGTCCTCCCGGCGCTCGCAGGCAAACTGGACGGCTACGCGATGCGCGTCCCGATCCCCACCGGCTCCGCCACCGACCTCTCCGTGACCCTCAGCCGCGAGGTGACCGCGGAGGAGATCAATGGGCTGTTCGCCAAGGCCGCGGAGGGTCCGTTCGCCGGCATCCTGCGCTACACCGAGGACCCCATCGTCTCCAGCGACATCGTCACCGATCCCGCCTCCTGCATCTTCGACGCCGGTCTGACCAAGGTGATCGGCGGTCGGCACGCGAAGGTCGTCGGCTGGTACGACAACGAGTGGGGCTTCTCCAACCGCCTGGTCGACACCACCGTGCTGATCGGCGGCTCTCTCTGAGCACACGGGCACGGCCCACCGGGCCGGGCCTCGATGCGGCCGGCGGGCCACGCGTGGCGTGGCCCGCCCATGCCGGTCAGTTCCGCGATTCGGTGCTCGTGGCCATCGCCTTGGTGCGGGCCGCGTTGAACCGCTCCTGGAAGGTGGCCGCCTGTGACGCGACCCAGGACTGCGACTCCTGAAGGCCCTTGGTGGAGCCCTTGAACCGGGGGGCCACATATCGAGCGAACAGCTCGAAGCTCCTGCGGGTGCGCTCGGGGCTCGCCCAATCCGTCACCGAGTTGAGCAGACAGCCGAAGCCTCCCGTGAGGTCACGGAGCTTGTGGATCGCGGCCACGCAGTCCTCGACGCCACCGGCGATGATCCCCCCGGCCTCGACGGTCGCCTCGAACGCCTTGCGCGCCCCGACCTCGCTGCGCCCCATGGGCATGCCGTGCGTGCCCGCCCAGTATTCGTTGCGCTGCCGCAGCCATCCGGCGTAGATGTCCTCCAGCGCCTGCTCACGGGTCTCGGCCACATGGACGGGCAGGGTCAGCCGCCATGTCGACCGGTCCGCCGTATGCCCCGCTTCGGCGGCGGCGACCTCCAAGTGCCCCCACTGCTCGGCCAGTTTCTCCATGCCCAGGCTGTGGCCGGCGCGCACCATCCCCCACGGCGGGGCCGCGTGCGACATCGCGTTCACCCCGAGGCGGCCGGCGAGCCGCATACCGAAGGGCGACGACGCGCTGCTGACGGTGATCTCGAAGCCGCCCGGCTCGAAGGAACGGTGCTGGATGCGGGCGTCCTGGAGCCGGAACCAGTCCGTCTCGCGCGTCACCACATCGCCCCGCAGCAGCTCGACGATGGTCTCCAAGGACTCCTGGGTCCGGCGGCGCGCCTCGGAGGGATCGACGCACAACATGTGCATGTCCGAGGCGAGCGAACCGGCGCCCACACCGAGGATGAACCGGCCCCGGGTCAGATGGTCGAGCTGTACCGCGCGCGCCGCCGCCATGTACGGATGGTGGTACGGCAGCGCCATGACGCCGGTCGCCAGTTTGATCCGCCGGGTCCGCTCGGCCGCGGCGGCCAGGAAGATTTCCGGGGAGCCGATGGTGGCCCAGCCGTTGGAGTGGTGTTCCCCGACCCACAGCTCGTCATAGTTGAGCTCATCGGCCAGCTCCGCGTAGCCGAGATCGCGGCGCATCAGCAGATTGGGGTCTTCACCGATCGGGTGCAGTGGCGACATGAAGAGGCCGAAGCGCATGAAGTCGTTCATGTGGTCCTTCTGGGATCTGGAGGATGGAGTCGGGGCCGTCACAGGGACTGGGCGATGGCGACGCGCTGGATCTGGTTGGTGCCCTCGAGGATCTGGAGGAGTTTCGCCTCCCGCATCCAGCGCTCGACCGGGAAGTCCTGGGTGTAGCCGTAGCCGCCGAGCACCTGGACCGCGTCGGTCGTGACCCGCATCGCGGTGTCCGTGGCGAACAGCTTGCACTTCGCGGCTTCGGCGGAGATCGGTCTGCCCTGGTCCTTGAGCGCGGCCACCGAGTACAGCAGCGCTCGGGCCGCCGCGACCCGTGTGGCCATGTCGGCGAGCAGGAAGGAGATCCCCTGGAAGGAGATGATGGGGCTGCCGAACTGCGTGCGTTCCTTGGCGTACGCCACGGCGTGGTCGAGTGCCGCTTGGGCGAGGCCGACCGCACACGCCGAGACGCCGAGGCGGCCGTGGTCGAAGACATGGGCGGCGACGAGCATGCCACGGTTGCGGCGACCGATCATGCGCTCGTCGGGCACCCGCACCCCGTCGAACGCGATCTGTGCCGTGGGCAGTGAGCGCACCCCCATCTTCCGCTCATGGGCCAGGGGGCGCAGGCCCTCCGTGTCCGCGTCGACCAGGAAGCAGGACAGACCGCCCAGGCCGGATCCTCCGGTGCGGCAGTAGACGTTGTAGACGTCCGCGACACCCGCGTGGCTCACCCAGGCCTTGGTGCCCGAGATCACGTAGTGATCGTCTTCCGCCACCGCTCTGGTGGACATGGCGGCCAGGTCGGAGCCCGCCTCCGGCTCGGACATGCAGTTGGCGGCCAGGAGTTCGCCGCTCAGCATGCGTGGCAGCAGGTGTCCCCGCAGTTCGTCCGATCCGAACCGGGCCAGACCCTGGCATGCCAACACCTGGAGGTGCACGGACTCCGCGACGGCCAGCCAGCTGCCGGCCAGCCGCTCGATCACCCTCAGGTAGACGGTGTAGCTCTGCCCACCGCCGCCCCACCGCTCGGGGAAGGGCAGCGACATCAGTCCCTGCTTCCCCATGAGCCGGACGAGCGTCTCGGGGAACCGCCCGGCCTCCTCGTACTCGGCCGCCCGCGGCTCCAGTTCCTCCCGGGCCAGCTCGTCGACGAGCGCGAACAGTTCCCGGTGTTCGGCGGATTCGACGGATGAGTGGGCGTTCACGCGGCCTCCCGCGAGGCCTGGGCCGGCCAGTCCGCGGTCTCCGGCCAGTGGCGCCGCACCTGCCCGACCGCGTGGTCCCAGTAGGAGCGGACGGACAGGTCGGCGTAGATGAAGGCCCGCTTGCCGTCCACGTCCTCGAGTGAGGATGAGTGGTAGCCGCCCGGCACCCGCTCGGCCATCAGCTGGAGCCGGCAGGCCCGCTCCAGAGTGTGTGCGTGCACCGTCGCATGCCGGATGGACTTGCCGACGATCACGCCACCGTGATTGCGCAGCAGCGCCGCCGGGTTGTCCCCCAGCGCGCCCGCCACCTGCTCCCCCGTGGCGATGTCGAGGATGGTGTTGCTGGTCAGGGTGAAACGGGGCAGCCGGCCCTCGAAATAGGCGCCGTCGTGCGACACGGCGCGCAGGTCCAGGTCGGTCGCTCCGAACACCAGGGTGTGCGGCGCGTGGCTGTGCACGATCGCGTTGACATCGGGACGTGCCCGGTACACCGCTTGGTGCAGCGCCAGCTCCGGGGGCGCCAGCGCGGGCGCCTGCGCGGCGGGGTCGACCGGCGCCACGATCACATCGTCGGGTACGCACTCGTCGAAACCCTTGAGCGCGCCCTTGATCAGCATGTAGTCCGCGCCGGGCACCCGGGCGGAGACCTGCCCCTGGTTGAAGTCGTCGTGGCCGCCCAGGGACAGAGAACGCGCCGCGACGGCGACATGGGCCCGCAACCGACGGGCGAGGGGCGGCAGCGTGGCCGGGGTCTGCTGGGTCACGTGTGTCTCACGTTTCTGCGAGGGACGATTCGCTGGCGGACGGCAGATCGCGGTCTCCGTCGCGGACCGCTACGAAGAACAGTCCGTCGTAGACCTGCTTGACCGTCACCAGACCGGCGGGAGCGCCATGGGCCCACGCGGCGACGGCGAGCGCTCCGGGTGCCGCGGCCGCCAGGTCTCGTACGTCGTGGTGCAGCGTCAACGACTCGTCCGCGAAGTCGAGGTGCACCGCGTGCTCACTGACCTGATGGCCGGCACGGAAGGAGGCCACCTCATCCACCGCCGCGCCGTCCGTGTGCGCCTCCCAGGTCGCCGCCAGGGAGCGCGCCGACGCGCTCGGGCGGTCCCGCTTGGCCACGGTGTGCCGCTCCAGGAGCCCCACGCGCGGCAGGGGCAAGGCCGACGCACGGAGGAGCCGCCCCGCGACGCCCAGCAGATGGTCCTGGAGCCAGTGGCCGAGCGACAGGTTGACCGCGCGGACCACGGTCACCGATCCGCCGAGCTCCGCCAGGAGCGGCTCGCCGTCGGGCCCGATGTCGGAGGCGCAGGCGATGAGCGAGGAGCGGGTGTCCCGGCAGTACGCGACCGTGCGGGGCAGGACCTCGCCGCGCGACGCGTCGATCACCACGGTCGGCGGCTGCTCGGCCGTCCACGCACCGCAGTGTGCGGTCATCACGACCGGGATGCCGCGCAGCGCGCACTCGGCGACGATCCGCGAACCGAGCCGGCCGGTGGCGCCGACGACACCGATCCGGAGCCCGGGGGCGCTCCGCTGGTCAGGCGGCACCTGCCACCCCTTCAGCGGCCATGTACGCCACGATTCCGGGGATCGTCTGCATGAAGGTGGTGTCACCTTCCAGGTCGATGTAGATGCCGAACTCGGTCTCGATCGAGTCGATCAGGCGCAGATACGACAGTGAGGAGAGCCCCTTCTCGGCCAGCGTGTTGCCGTCGGTGAGCGCGCTCTCCGGGCTCAGCGTGCCCTCGCTGGCCTCCTCCACCAGTTCGGCGACGCGGCGGGCGAGGGTCTGGTCGTTCGGCATGGGTGATGGTCTCCCTCAGGAAGTGAAAGCGGAATCGGTGGCTTTGAGGAACAGCTCACGCGCCGCGTTCATGCGCGGCTTGCCGACGCCCGTCGTCGGGATCTCGGGCACGACGACGACACGCTCGGGGACCTTGTGGGAAGCGAGCCGTTCCAGGCAGCGGGCGCGCAGCCCGTCCTCGGTGAGGCCGTCGGGTCCGCTGACGACGGCGGCGAGCATCGGGTCGCCGTTGCGCTTCTCCACGGCGAAGACCACCGCTTCGGCGGCGCCGGAGGCGAGCAGGGCGCGGCGCACCTCCACCGAGTCGATCTTGCGCCCTCCGATGTTCAGCCGGGAACCGGCCCGGCCCGCGAGGTGGAGCCGGCCGTCCCGCAGGCTGCCCAGGTCGTGGGTGGCGTAGAAGCCGTCCGCGTCCAGCCGTGCCTCGAAGGCGCCGGGCGCGTTCAAATAGCGCGACCCCATGGATGTGCTGCGCACCCGGATGTCACCACTCGTGCCGCTTCCGTCGCCGAAGAGGAACTCGACTCCGGGCAGGGGCCGGCCCTGGCCGTGCTCCGGAGCGGGGCGGGGGTCGAAGGTCAGCGGCCCGGTCTCGGCGACACCGTAGTAGTTGCACACCGCGAGGCCGTGCCGGGTGCGGAGTTCCTCGGCCGTCGCGGGCTTCAGCGGCGCCGCCGAGGACAGGGCGACCTTCAGCTCGGCGAGTTCGGGGACGGGCTCCGGGCGGCGCAGCAGGGACTCGTACAGGGCGGGGAAGCCGGTGAGCCGGGTCGGCCGTATCTCGCGCAGGAAGCGGATCACCTGTCCCGAGGTGGGCAGGCCCGACGGCAGCCACAGCGCCGCGCCCGCCAGGAACGCGGCCAGCAGCGAGGTGTTGAACGCCAGCCCGTTGAAGAGCCCGGCGAAGCACAGGATGCGGTCGTCGGCGCCGAGACCGGTCGCGTCGCGCCAGGACAGGGCGGCGTTGTGGACCGCCGTACCGGAGAATTCGATACAGCTGGGCGACCCGGTCGAGCCGGAAGTGAAGCGGCACACCTCGGTCGACGCGAGCGGCTCCGGGCGATCGGCGATCGGCCGCTGCGCGTCCGGTGCCGTGCGGGTGAGCTCGTAGCCGCCGGAGGTGACGGAGCCGGACGGTTCGATCCCCAGGTGGAGAGGGCGGTCGTGGACGACGGCGTCGATGCCGCAACTGGCGGCGACGGCGCGGATCTCCTCCGGGGCCAGGGCCGGGTCGAGCAGGAAGGGCAGGGCGCCCGCGCGCAGCAGGCCCACGTAGGCGACGACGTACGAGGCCGAGTTGGCCGCGAGGATGACGACTCGGGGACGTGCCGCGGCCGGGCCTGGTGCGGCGGCCTCGCTCCACCAGGGGCCGAACTGCGTACTGAACTCCTCTGCCGCCACGTCGAGTTCGGCGTAGGTCAGCCGGCGTCGCGTGTCGGCGACGGCGAGTCGGTCCGCGTGCTGTGTCAGGAGGTCGGTGAGGACCTGGTTCAGCACCCCGGGCATGTCGTTCCTCCGAGTCCGTGGTCCGGTGGATGGCCTATTCGCCGTGTGCGTAGGCGACTTGGGCGCGGTCGTGCTTGATCGAGCCAGCCTGGTCGACGCCGAGCGCCAGCAGATACAAGGGCTCGTCCTCGACCGTCAGACCGGCGTACTCGCGCCACAGGTCCGGGTCGTAGCCGCCGATGGTGGTGATGGCCACGGAGTTCAGGCCGGCACCGAGATAGAGCAGGTGCGCGCCGCACGAGGCGCGGAACACGGCGTCGCGGAGATCGCGCGGACCACCGGAGAAGAGCTCGCCGCGGGGGATGTGGAACAGCACGTACCCGGCCGCGACCCGCGCGTTGGCCTGGCCCATGCAGGAGCGGACCAGCAGGTCGAGGTCGCGGAATCGGTCCGGCACGGTCACCCCGATGCGGCTGCCGCGCAGGGTGTCCGAGCACACCCGGGCCGTCGGCCCGTCGTGCAGCAGGAGCATCGCGCGCACGCCCCGGTCCGTTTCCGTGGCGGTCAGATCGGCCGGGAGCGGGGTGTCCAGCGCCGCCAGCATGCCCAGGAGCGCGCCCGGCTCGGGTACGTCCCCGGAGAACCGCTTGCAGGAGCGTCGCCGCCGAGAGGCCTCTCGCCACTGGGTGCGCGGGATCGCCCCGGGGGCCGAAGGGCGCAACCCGGTGGCCATGCGGGCGGCGGTGTGCAGCAGTGCGGGCGCGGCGAACGGCTCCGAACAGTCGTACACCGCCGCCGAGAGCCCCGACCAGCACACCTCCTCCAGTTGGCCGGTGCCCGCGGGGTCGTCGTCATCCGCCATCCGGACCGTCGCCCAGTCGCTGGTCTCGCCCCGCGTGTGCGGTCGGCCGATCGTGATGACCGAATGCACTTCGCGGTGGGGCAGACAGGGTTCGACGGCGGCCCGGATCTCGGCGCGGGGGCCGTGCAGCCGCAGCACGGCCGGACCGTCCTGGAGAGCGGTTCCGAGCAGGTTCGTGGCCGCGTGTCCCGTGTCCAGCTGCGTGTAGAGATAGCCGCGCGAGCCGTACTTCCGCATCGACAGCCAGGGCCGGGCCAGGAGGATGACATGCGCCACGGCCTCGCCACCGTCCGGCAGTCGCACCGGACCCAGCAGCCGGGCCAGGCGCTCGGCCGGTCCGCTCAGCCGCACACAGGTACGGCGCAGAAGGTCCATCCAGAACAGCGCGTGGCCCGGGGGGTGTGGCGATGAGCCCGCCGGACGGCCGTCCTCGTCCACCAGCACCAGGACGTCGTACGGATAGATGGCGCCGGCCGACGGCACCTGACGCCCCTCCTGCGCGGGCCGCCCGAGGAGCGCGTCGGTCACCACGCGCACGGCCTGCCGCAGTCCCTGGCTGCGCGGCTCCTCCACCTCGAGCCGTGGGACGGGAGGGAGCTCCGTCATATCCAGCCAGGCGGCCAGTAACCGCTCGTCGGGCACGGCGCAGGTATCCGAGTTGAACGCAGCAGAACTCACTGAGGGACCTCGATGCCATTCATTGCAGTGAACCAGTATATACCTGAGAGGATGATATTTTCCCTCTCAGCAAGCTACTTGAGTCACCTATCTACGATCGGCAGTTTCGTCGGCAGAATCGAGGGCAGCTTCGTCGGATCACCGTTTCCCGAGCCCCAGCCCGCGCGCCTCCGACACCAGTACCTCATGAATTCCCAGCAGTAGTTCCGATACCAGCTCCTTGCCAACCTGTCTGCCCCGCAGCCAGATGGTCAACGCCTCTGAACCGTCCTCGATGAAGCGGGTGTGGAACTGGGGGCCGATCGCGGAAACCTGCTGCTCCCACTTCACCACCGGTATATCGGATTCCCCTGGCTCCGCCATCCCGGCCACCGCCGGACGGACCATGTAGTTGAATGCCCAAACCGGCTCGGGGTCGATACTCGCGGAGGGGAAGCGCTGCTTGATCAGCCGGATCGAATCCGGGTCGTACACGCCCATGCGATAAGCCAGGAACGCCGCTTTGTCGACGTTCTGCGCGAGCTCCCCGAAGCCGGTTCCCGATCCGGCGTCCAGGCAGCCGGCGGCCCATTGGTTCATCGAGGTCACATAGCCTCCCCAACGGGCGTTGCCGCGATTCGACGACTGGAGTCGAACCGGCACCGACGGCAGCCCGCACACCTGGGCCACCGCCCTTGCGTAGGCGGTCAGAAGCACGGACGACTTCGAGAGGGAGAGCCGCTCCGCCAGCCACTGGGCCGCCGACTGGGCCGCGGTCGACCGAACGGAGGCCTGCAACACGGGAAACCGACCGTCGGCCGAGGTGGGACGGGGCTGCTGCGGGATCTCGGCCGAGGCGCCGAGAACCTTCTCCCAGTGCCGTTCGGCCGCGGTACGCCGAGCCTTGAAAGGGTCGCCCCGCTGGTCCTCCGCCATGGTGATCAAGCTGTAGGAATCCGCCCGGCCGAGAAATGATCCGGGATCGGCCAGGGCCTTGGGAAATTCCTCTCTGAGGATCCCTTGGGACCAGTTGTCCGCCGTCAGGTGATGGTGCGTGAACACCAGGTGCGTCGCCACGCCGGAGCGCGTCAGGACGCGGCCACGCCAGCCGAACTCAGAGGTCAGGTCGAAGGGTTGGGCCGCCATGCGGCGAGCTGTCCCCTCTATATCCCCGACGCCCTCTTCCGACACATTGAGATCGGGCAGCGAATTCGGTTCGTGAACCAGCTGGACGGGGTTTTGCGGATCGCTCAGATCATATGTCGTACGCAGTGATGGATGGTAATGAACGAGCGCCTTCAGGGCATCCTTGACGGCTGCCGTACCGGTCCCCTCCGGCAATTCCCAGACCGCCGATATGTTGACCTCGTGCCAACGGTCTCGAGGAAGTGTCTGGATGTCTCGCCACAGCGATATCTGCCCATAGGAAAGCTGGCCGGAAAAAGGCATAGGGGTGACCCTAGGCGGTGGGATCCAACTGGTCAAGGGCGTTGAATCTGCCGGTCAATCTTCCCCTGCAACTGCCCCTCGGCCGCACGGTGCCGCCGGTACTTTCTTGAAATTGCTGTCCCTATCGCGTAATTGGCAACGAGGTTCCTCAGTGAGTTCTGATCTGCTCAGCCACCGGCGCGCCGGTTCCGGCGTGGGTGCGCCGGACACCTCCGCCGCCCACCGTGGCGGCCTGCGCATCGTGCTCACCAGCACCGCATCCGATGCCCACACCTGGAATCTGGTGTTCCTGCAACTCCTCCTCGAGGAGCTGGGCCACCGCGTGGTCAACCTCGGCCCTTGTGTACCGGAGGAACTTCTCATCGCCAAGTGCACCGAGCACCGGCCCGACCTCATCGTCGTCAGTACCGTCAACGGACACGGCCACCTGGACGGGGTACGCCTGATCAGCGCCGTCCGCTCCGATCCTGGGCTCGGTGCCGTCCCGGCCGTGATCGGCGGCAAGCTGGGCGTCCTCGGTACGGGCGACCCGGCCCGCACCAGCGCGCTGTTGGCCGCCGGGTTCAGCGCGGTCTTCGAGGACGGGGAGGGACTGGGTCCGCTGCGGTCCTACCTCGACGCCCTATCCGTCGGCGCCGGGGCCTGAGCGTGGACCAAACCACCATGGGCCGCTCGGCCCGCACCCTCGCCGAGGGCCGAGGTGTGCAGCGGCCATCCGTGTCGTTCGGGGCCTTTGTGCGTGCCGCCCAGCGCCGGGGAGAGCTGGTGGTCCAGCCGCGGATGGGCTTCGCGGCACCGGCCGCGATGCGCCGGGGGCTGCTCGCGACCAAGCGCGCCGCCGCCACCACCGTCGGCACCCTCACCCTCGACAGCTTCACTCGCACCGGTGACGAGGGAGCCGCGCTGCGCGCGCTCGGCCGGGGTGAGGATCTCAACGGCTATCCGATCGTCGCGCACGGCCCGGCCACTACCCGGGCCGTCCTGGACGGAATCCACGGCCCGGACTTTCCCGTCCAGGTCAGACACGGTTCCGCCGCTCCGCAGGAGATCTTCCGCACACTGCTCCTGTCCGGGCTCGACGCCACCGAAGGCGGCCCCGCCTCCTACTGCCTGCCCTACGGCCGTCGCCCGCTGGCCGAGTCGCTGATCAATTGGCGTGAGTGCTGCGAACTGCTTGCCGACGTAAGGGAGTTCGGTGGCGAGCCGCACCTGGAGACCTTCGGCGGCTGCATGATGGGGCAGCTCTGCCCCCCTTCGCTGCTGATCGCCCTGAGCGTGTTGGAAGGTGTCTTCTTCCGGGCCCACGGACTGCGCAGCGTCTCGCTCAGCTATGCCCAGCAGACCCATCCCCGCCAGGACACACTCGCCGTCAACGCCCTGCGTGTACTGGCCGGCGAGCTGCTCACCGGGATCGACTGGCACATCACCCTCTACACCTACATGGGTGTCTATCCACGCACCGAGGGTGGCGCCCGGCTGCTCAACGAGAGCGCGGCCAGGCTGGCGAGAGACACCGGTGCGGCCCGGCTGATCGTCAAGACAGCCGCCGAGGCCCTGCGCATCCCCACGGTCGAGGAGAACATCGAGGCATTGGAGAGCGCAGGCGCGGCCGCGGCCGCCGTGGCGCCCGCGACGGGCTCCGCTCCCCCGCCGGACACCCCCGGCGACAACCAGGTCCTTGCCGAGGCTCGCGCCCTGGTCGAGGCAGTCCTGGACCTCCATCTCGACCCCGGACAGGCCCTGCTGCTCGCCTTCGAGCGAGGCTTCCTGGACGTGCCGTTCTGTCTGCACCCGGACAATCCCCAGCGCGCCCGCAGCTATCTCGACCCCACCGGATGGCTGCGCTGGAGCGACATCGGCGCCATGCCCATCGGCGGCGTCGCCGAAGTCAGCCGCCATCAGCAGATGGCCTCGGCCGATCTGCTGTCCTCGCTCACCTATGTGGAGAGAAGGTTCGACGCCCTGGCGTTGCAACGGGAATCGCTGCCCGCCCAGCCACCCCAGTCCGCCACGTCCGTCACGTCCGCCACGTCCGCCACGTCCGCAAAGGAATGAACATGCCCCTCAACCCGTCGCCCACGGCCGGTCGGGACGAGGCCTTCGTGCCCCCGCAGCCGCACGAACACCTCACCTCCGCCACCACCAGGAACATGCTCCTGATCCAGAGCGCACTCCTCCAGGGCGCCCGGGAATACCTGTGCGACGAGGGCTTCGTCGAGCTTCTGCCGCCGGTCGTCGGCCCGGTCACCGACCCCGGCTGCCGCGGCGCGAAGCAGGTCGACATCGACTACTACGGTCGCCGCTACAAGCTGATGACCAGCGTCATCTTCTACAAGCAGGCCGCCCTGCTGGCTCATCCCAAGATCTTCTACATCGCGCCCTGCGTCCGGCTGGAGCCCTTCACCACCTCCTCGACTCTGCGGCACCTGACCGAGTTCCACCAGATCGATGTCGAGGCGGCGGACACCTCGCGCGAGGAGATGCTGGAGGTCTGCCAGGGGGTCGTACGCGGCGCACTTCAGCGCGTCATCAAGCAACTTCCCCATGTCCTTGAGGAGTTGGGACGCGATCCGGGGGCCTTCACCGATCTCCTGGAACAGCCGTTCCCCAGTATCAGACACATGGACGTGGTCGAGACCCTGCACAAGATGGGCCACGAGCAGAATCCCGACGGCGAGATCGACTGGGAGGGCGAGGCGCTCATCTCGCGGCAGCACACCCTTCCGTTCTTCATCACCGACTATCCCAAGGGCTCGCGCGGCTTCCCCGACCGGGAGAGCCATACGCTCCCGGGCCGGCTCCGGAACTTCGACCTGGTGGCCCCCGAGGGCTACGGCGAACTGTGCAGCGGCAGCGAGCGGGAGGGAGACTACACGCGGGTCATCGAGCGGATGCGGGAGACCGGCGAGAACCCCGCGAAGTACGAGTGGTATCTCAAGGCGTTCAAAGAGGGCGGCATCCCGCAGAGCGCGGGTTTCGGCCTCGGCGCTCAGCGCCTGACCCGTTATGCGGCCGGACTGCACTCCGTGTGGCAGGCCAGCGCCTTCCCGAAGCTGCCCGGGGTGATGGCACCATGACCCGGCTGAGCGCTCCGGGTCTGCCCGAGGAGGCCATCCGCGAGCGCGCCCGCATCGGTCGCGAGGCCGCCTTCCCACCCCGGGCGTCGTACGGGAAAAGGCTGTTCGGGGCGGCGGGAGAGACGGCCGGTCAAGGACGGGACGACCCCCTCGACACCCTGCGGCTCGTACCGCCCGTCTTCATGCCACAGCGCCTGGAAAAGCTGGTCGAGTTGGGCCGCGAGCCCGTCTATCAGGATGTCGCGCTCGACACCGCAATCGGGGGGTTCCGTTCCCCGCTGCCGGTGTACATCACGGCCTTCGGTTCCACCCGGGCGGCCAGTGGCGACCTGGGCGTACCCCTGAGCCGCCAGGCCGCCCGGCTGGGACTGCCGATGGTGATCGGCGAGAACATCGTCCCCGTCAACGGGTACGGCAGGCTCGCCCAGACCCCGGACAGCGCGTCGCTGCTGGCCCGCATCAGCGCCTACGTCGAGGAGGTTCCGGAGGGGTACGGAGGCGTGGTCGTGCAGCAGTGCACCGAGGACGCCGACGCCGAAGTGTGGAACCTCGTCTACAGCGACCCGGCTGCCCAGCCGCTGGTCGAGACCGGCAGGCTGGCCTTCGAGCTGAAGGTCGGGCAGGGGGCGAAGCCCGGTCTCGGCGGGATGACGGTGGTGGATGAAGCGACCGCCGGACAGCTCATGGACCACTATCAGCTGGACGCGGTGTTCGGTCCCGGGACGCCAGGGGCGGGGGCGGGCGAAGCGGGGACGGGCGGGGACGCGGATGGCACCCCCGTGTCCTATCTGCGCAGCAGCAGCCCCGGCACATTCACCGAGGAAATCCTGCGCCAGCAGGTCCGGCTCTTGCGGAACAACTATCCGCAGGCCCGGGTCTGGGTGAAGCTCCACCCCGGCCGGGATGTCGCGGAGGCCGCCGCGGTGGCGTGGCGGGCGGGCGCGGACGCGGTCACCGTCGACGGCGCGGAGGGAGGCACCGGCTGGGCACCCCTGGCCTTCCTCGACGGTGTCGGACTGCCGCTGGCCGAATGTCTGCGCCGCATCGGGTCGCCCGCCGGGGACCTCCTGGCCAGCGGCCGGGTGTGGGAGGGCACCCGGGCGGTCAAGGCCATCGCGCTCGGTGCCACCGCGGTCGGCCTGGGCCGGGCCGCCCTGCTCTCGGTCGACGAGGACACCGAGTGCGGCCTGGAGCGATTCGTCGCCTGCCTCGCTCTGGAACTGCGCCTGCTGATCAGCGCACTCGGGAAGTACAGCCCGGGAGTCGTGGGGCGCGAGGACGTCTGGCCAACACCCGAGCCGGTCGCTCACACCGGTCACGGCGAGGAGAGAAGCCTCCGTGACGAATCCGTGTGAGCAAGAGGACGGTCGTCACCGTCCCGAAGAGACCGCGCCCTGAGCCGACACGCCGCCACGAGCCGAACCCAGCCGAACTACGCGGGGAGCAGACGGTGTCCCACCTCATCGAACCCGAAGACGGTCACGCCCGGCAGCTCACCCTGCACGAACTCTTCGAAGCGCAGACGCGGTCGACGCCGGACTCTGTCGCGCTCGTCCACCGGAGCGACACCCTCTCCTACGCGGAGCTCAACCGCCGGGCCAACCGGCTGGCCCGCCACCTGGTGCGATCGGGGGTTCGGCCCGGGACGGTGACCGGCATCCACCTGGAGCGGTCCCTGGAGATGGTGGTCGCGCTGCTCGCCGTGCTCAAGGCCGGTGGCGGCTACACCCTGCTGGACCCCGGCTTCCCCGAGGCGAGGTTGCGTACGGCGCTGACCACGTCGGAGGCCGCGCTGCTGATCAGCCGTGCCGGTCTGCCCCCACTGGTGTCCGGCCCGGCGGGGCCCGAGGTCGTCCTCGTCGACGTCCCAGGTGTGCGGGCGGCTCTCGACGGACAGCCGGACGACGACCTGGGCCGAACCGCGTCAGCCGGAGACGTGGCCTGCGTGATGTTCACCTCGGGGTCGACCGGTACCCCGAAGGGAATCGCCTCTTCCCACCGGGCGCTCACCGGCACCTACCTCGGCCAGGACTATGCGCACTTCGGCCCCGAGGAGGTGTTCCTCCAGTGTTCGTCCATGTCCTGGGACGCCTTCGCCCTCGAACTGTGGGGCGCGCTGCTCTTCGGTGCCCGCTGTGTCCTGTTGCCCGGCTCCGACTCGGAACCCGCACTCATCGCCGATGCCGTGGCGGAGCACGGAATCACCATGCTCCAGCTGTCCGCGAGCCTCTTCAACTTCCTCGTCGACGAGTATCCGCAGGCGTTCGAGGGTGTACGGATCGCCTTCACCGGCGGCGAGGCGGGTTCCGTGGCGCACGTCACGAAGATCGGCCGCCGATATCCGCGACTGCGCGTCGTCAACGGCTACGGTCCGGCCGAGAGCATGGGTTTCACCACCTGCCACGTGGTGACCCCGGAGGACGCGCGGGCGTCCTCCCTGCCCATTGGGCGTCCGATCGCCAACAAGGATGTGCTGATCCTCGACACCGAACTCCAGCGGGTCACGACGGGCGAGACCGGCGAGCTGTACGCGACCGGGATCGGGCTGGCTCAGGGTTATTTGGGGCGTGCCGGGTTGTCGGCGGAGCGTTTTGTGGCGTGTCCGTGGGGGGCCGCGGGTGAGCGGATGTATCGGACGGGGGATTTGGCGCGGTGGTCGGCGGATGGGGTGCTGGAGTATGTGGGTCGTGCCGATGATCAGGTGAAGGTGCGGGGTTTCCGTATTGAGCCGGGCGAGGTGGAGGCCGCGCTGATGGCCTGCGCCGGGGTGGTTCAGGCCGTGGTGGTGGTACGGGAGGACCGGTCCGGGGATCGGCGGCTGGTGGGCTATGTGGTGCCGGCGGCGGGTGTGGCGGTCGACGGGGTGGGGGTGCGTGCCGCGCTGGCTGCGCGGCTGCCGGAGTACATGGTGCCGTCGGTGGTGACGGTGCTGGACCGGCTGCCGCTGACACCGAATGGAAAACTGGACCGACGAGCGCTTCCGGTGCCGCAGTATGCAGTGGAGCCGGGCCGGGGGGCCGCGACGCCGACGGAGGCGTGGCTGTCGGGGTTGTTCGGCGAGGTGCTGGGGCTGGATTCGGCCGGGGTCGGGATCGAGGCGAGCTTCTTCGATCTGGGTGGTCACTCTCTGCTGGCCGCACGGCTGATCAGTCGTATCCGGGCCGGGCGCGGCGTGGAACTGGGCATTCGTGCGTTGTTCAATGCGCCGACGGTGGCCGGGTTGGCGGTGTTGATTGATTCCGGGTCGGTGGGTGCGGGGGTTTCGGGTGGGCGTCCGGTGGTTGGGGGGCGGGTGCGTCCTGAGCGGTTGCCGTTGTCGTTCGCGCAGCGGCGGATGTGGTTCTTGCGTGAACTGGAAGGGCGGAGCTCGACATACAACACCCCGCTGCGGATGCGGTTGGACGGCTCGGTGGACGCGGCAGCGCTGCGGGGTGCGCTGGCCGATGTGGCGGGGCGCCATGAGGTGCTGCGGACCCGGTATCCGCTGTTCGCCGGGGAGCCGTACCAGGAGATCGGTGAGGCGGCAGCCCGGCTGTCGGTGGTGAAAGTGGCCGCTGGTGAGCTTGAGGGGGCGGTGAGCGAGGCCGAGGGGTATTGCTTCGACCTCGCGGCAGAGGTGCCGGTGCGGGCCTGGCTGTTCGAGGAGGCCTCGTCCGGCGAGCGGGTGCTGTTGCTGCTCTTGCACCACATCGCCAGCGACGGCTGGTCGGTGGGCCCCCTGCTACGGGACCTCGGCAGGGCCTACAGGGCCAGAGTTTCGGGCTGGCGGCCGACGTGGGACGCGCTGCCGGTCCAGTACGCGGACTACACCCTGTGGCAGAGGGAGCTGCTGGGCTCAGAGGAAGATCCAGCGAGTCTGGCCAGCACCCAATTGGCTTATTGGGGTGGGGCGTTGGCCCGACTCCCTGAGGAGTTGGTTCTGCCGCGCGATCGGCCGCGGCCGGCGGTGGCGTCGTTCCGGGGCGCCACGGTCGGATTGTCGGTCGGCGCCGAGGTGCATGCGCGAGTGGAACGTGTGGCCCGGGAGCGGGGCGCCAGCGTGTTCATGGTGCTGCACACGGCACTGGTGGCCCTGCTCTCCCGCATCGGGGCAGGCACGGACGTCCCGGTGGGTTCGGTGACCGCAGGCCGCACCGATGAATCGCTGGAAGACCTGGTCGGCTTCTTCGTCAACACACTCGTCCTACGGACAGACGCGAGCGGAAATCCAACCTTCGCGGAACTACTCGACCGCGTACGCGACGTGGATCTGGCGGCGTATGAGCACCAGGACGTGCCCTTCGAACGGGTCGTGGAGAAGCTGAACCCGGCTCGGACGGCGGGCCGACACCCGCTGTTCCAGATCATGCTGGTACTCCAGAACAACGCCCGCCCCGCGCTGGAACTCGGCCCGGTACGCACAGCCCCCGAACCCGTCACCGTACGCAACGCCAAATTCGACCTCTTCGCCGAACTGGAAGAGACCTTCGACGAACAGGGACGCCCCGCCGGTATCCACGGAGTACTGGAATACGCCACAGACCTCTACGAACACACGACCGCCGATCGCCTGGCACAGGCATTCACACGACTGCTCGACGCCGCCGGCGCCCAACCCGATCTCCACCTGAGCGACCTCCCACTGGCGGACCCCGCTGCGCAGCGGGCCCAGATGGCGGCCTGGAACGACACAGCCCGCCCCTATCCGCCCACCACGCTGCCCGCACTCTTCGAAAAACAAGCCGCCCACACACCCGAAGACACCGCCCTCATCTGCGACAACCACAGACTCACCTACCGCCAACTCAACGAACGAGCCAACCAGCTCGCCCATCATCTGATCTCGCTGGGCGTGGGTCCGGAGGACTACGTCGCCCTCGCGCTGCCCCACACCGAGTCGGCGATCATCGCGGTGTTCGCTGTGCTGAAGGCGGGGGCTGCGTATGTGCCGGTCGACCCGTCCTATCCGCGGGACCGCATCGACTACCTCGTCGAGGACACCCAGCCGGTGTTGATCCTGTCGACACGGCTCGCGGCATCGGCTCTCCCTCAAGGAGCATCCGCGCCGATCCTGCTCCTGGATGACGCGGCCTTGACCGAAGCCCTCGCGGACCGGCCGATCGCGAACCCGACGGACACCCACCGCGTGCGCGAGCTGCGTCCGTACAGCTCCTCCTATGTCATCTACACCTCGGGCTCCACCGGCCGCCCCAAAGGCGTGGTCGTCACCCATGCCAACGCAACCAACTTCGTGCGCTGGGCCGTCGACGAGTTCGGTGCGGAAGGCCTGGCCCATGTGCTGCTCACCACGTCATTCAATTTCGACGTGTCGGTCTTCGAGATGTTTGCCCCACTCATGTGCGGCGGCACGATCGAGATCCTGCACGACCTGCTGGACCTCACGGACCGTAGCTCCGGCGCGCGGCGCGTCAGCTTGATCAGCGCGGTACCGTCCGCGCTCGCCGGGGTCATCGCGCACGCCGATGTCGACGTGACGGCGGAGACCGTTGTGCTCGCTGGTGAGGGACTGCCCGCAGCGGTGGCGACCCACATCAAGAAGGCGCTGTCGGCCAGTCGGCTGATGAACGCCTACGGCCCCACCGAGGCCACGGTGTACGCCAGCACCTGGTGGCAGGAGGACAGCGCCGGCATGGCGTCCCCGATCGGTCGCCCGGTGGCGAATACGCGGATGTTCGTGCTGGATTCGGGGCTGCGGCCGGTGCTGCCAGGTGTGGTGGGCGAGTTGTATATCGCGGGTGCCCAGCTGGCCCGAGGATATTTGGGGCGGGCGGGGTTGTCGGCGGAGCGCTTTGTGGCGTGTCCGTGGGGGTCTGCGGGCGAGCGCATGTACCGCACCGGGGATTTGGCGCGATGGTCGGTGGACGGCGTGCTGGAGTATGCGGGACGTGCCGATGATCAGCTGAAGGTACGGGGCTTCCGTATCGAGCCGGGCGAGGTGGAGGCCGCGCTGATGGCCTGCGCCGGGGTGGTTCAGGCCGTGGTGGTGGTACGGGAGGACCGGTCCGGGGATCGGCGGCTGGTGGGCTATGTGGTGCCGACGGCGGGTGTGGCGGTCGACGGGGTGGGGGTGCGTGCCGCGCTGGCTGCGCGGCTGCCGGAGTACATGGTGCCGTCGGTGGTGACGGTGCTGGACCGGCTGCCGCTGACACCGAATGGAAAACTGGACCGACGAGCGCTTCCGGTGCCGCAGTATGCAGTGGAGCCGGGCCGGGGGGCCGCCACATCTACGGAAATGTGGCTGGCGGGATCGTTCGCCGAGGTGCTCGGGGTGGACGCGGCCCGCATCGGGGCCGAGGACAACTTCTTCGACCTCGGGGGTCACTCCCTGCTGGCGGCCCGACTGATCAGCCGCATCCGGACCACACGCGCCGTGGAACTGGGCATTCGTACGCTCTTCAACACACCGACCGTGGCCGGGTTGGCCGCGATCGTCGATTCCGGGGCGGTGGGTGCGGGGGTCTCCGGCCGCCGTCCGGTGGTTGGGGGACGAGTGCGTCCTGAGCGGTTGCCGCTGTCGTTCGCGCAGCGGCGGATGTGGTTCTTGCGGGAGCTGGAAGGGCGGAGCTCGACATACAACACCCCGCTGCGGATGCGGCTCGACGGAGCGGTGGACGCAGCGGCGCTGCGGGGCGCGCTGGCCGATGTGGTGGGGCGGCATGAGGTGCTGCGGACCCGGTATCCGCTGTTCGCCGGAGAGCCGTACCAGGAGATCGGTGAGGCGGCAGCCGGGCTGTCGGTGGTGAAAGTGGCCGCTGGTGAGCTTGACGGGGCGGTGAGCGAGGCCGAGGGGTATGGCTTCGACCTCGCGGCAGAGGTGCCGGTGCGGGCCTGGCTGTTCCACGAGCCCTCGTCCGGCAAGCGGGTGCTGTTGCTGCTGCTCCACCACATCGCCAGCGACGGCTGGTCGGTGGGACCCCTGCTACGCGACCTCGGCAAGGCCTACCAGGCCAGACTCTCGGGCACACGACCGACGTGGGACGCACTGCCGGTCCAGTACGCGGACTACACCCTGTGGCAGAGGGAATTGCTGGGCTCGCAGCATCATCCGACCAGCGTGGTGGATGCTCAGCTGGCCTATTGGCGCAAGGCGTTGGACGGGCTGCCCGAGGAGTTGGTTCTGCCGTGCGATCGGCCGCGGCCGGCGGTGGCGTCGTTCCGGGGCGCCACGGTCGGCTTGTCGGTCGATGCCGAGGTGCATGCGCGAGTGGAACGTGTGGCCCGGGAGCGGGGCGCCAGCGTGTTCATGGTGCTGCACACGGCACTGGTGGCCCTGCTCTCCCGCATCGGGGCAGGAACAGACGTCCCGGTGGGTTCGGTGACCGCAGGCCGCACCGATGAATCGCTGGAAGACCTGGTCGGCTTCTTCGTCAACACACTCGTCCTACGGACAGACGCGGGCGGAAATCCAACCTTCGCCGAGCTACTCGACCGCGTACGCGAAGTCGATCTCGCAGCGTATGAGCACCAGGCCGTGCCCTTCGAGCGAGTGGTCGAGGAGCTGAACCCGGCTCGGACCGCGGGCCGACACCCGCTGTTCCAGATCATGCTGGTACTCCAGAACAACGCCCGCCCCGCGCTGGAACTCGGCCCGGTACGCACAGCCCCCGAACCCGTCACCGTACGCAACGCCAAATTCGACCTCTTCGCCGAACTGGAAGAGACCTTCGACGAACAGGGACGCCCCGCCGGTATCCACGGAGTACTGGAATACGCCACAGACCTCTACGAACACACGACCGCAGACCGCCTGGCACAGGCATTCACACGACTACTCGACGCCGCCAGCACCCAACCCGATCTCCACCTGACCGACCTCCCACTGGCAGATGCCGCCACACAACAGGCCCAGCTGGCGGCCTGGAACGCTACAACCCGGCCCTATCCCCGCACCACCCTGCCCGCCCTGTTCGAAAAACAAGCCACCCGCACACCCGAACACACCGCCCTGATCTGCGACAACCACAGACTCACCTACCGCCAACTCAACGAACAAGCCAACCAAGTCGCCCGCTGCCTCGTCCTTCATGGGGTCGGCCCGGGACGGCTCGTAGCGGTCATGCTGCCCCGCTCCGTCGAGTTGATTGTCGCGCTTTACGCGATTCACAAGGCGGGTGCGGCGTATGTGCCGGTCGACCCGTCCTATCCGCGGGACCGCATCGACTACCTCCTCGAAGACGCCCAGCCGGTCCTGGTCATCGATGAGGGAACGTACGACTCGCTGAGTACACAGCGGGTATCGGCCGCTGTGCGATTGCCGTCGGCGAGGGAACTGGACCCGCAAAGCCCTGCGTACGTCATCTACACCTCGGGCTCCACCGGCCGCCCCAAAGGTGTGGTCGTTCCGCACCAGGGGATCGTCAACCGTCTGCTGTGGATGCAGTCCGAGTACGGGCTGGCTTCCGACGACCGAGTCCTTCAGAAGACGCCGTCCAGCTTCGACGTCTCGGTATGGGAGTTCTTCTGGCCACTGACAGTCGGAGCCACGCTCGTCATCGCCAAGCCGGAGGGGCACAAAGACCCGGGTTATCTGGCCTCGCTGATCCAACAGCAGGCGGTCACCACACTCCACTTCGTCCCTTCGATGCTTGAGGTCTTTCTTCAGCACGACGCGGTGCGAGGCTGTACCGGTCTGCGGCGGGTCTTCTGTAGCGGTGAGGCTCTTTCGGGCGATCTGGCCAGAAGGTTCCATGCGACCCTGAACGCCGAACTCCACAATCTCTACGGCCCGACGGAAGCGTCGGTGGACGTGACGTATTGGCGGTCCACGCCGTCCGGCGCCGATGGGGCGATGGTGCCGATCGGTCGCCCGGTGGCGAATACGCGGATGCTCGTGCTGGATTCGGGGCTGCGGCCGGTCCTGCCGGGCGTGGTGGGCGAGTTGTATATCGCGGGTGCGCAGCTGGCCCAAGGGTATTGGGGGCGGGCAAGGCTGTCGGCGGAGCGTTTTGTGGCGTGTCCGTGGGGGTCTGCGGGCGAGCGCATGTACCGCACCGGGGATTTGGCGCGATGGTCGGCGAACGGGGTGCTGGAGTATGCGGGACGTGCCGATGATCAGGTGAAGGTACGGGGCTTCCGTATCGAGCCCGGCGAGGTGGAAGCAGCGCTGATGGCCTGTACCGGGGTGGTTCAGGCCGTTGTCGTGGTACGGGAAGACAGTGCCGGAGACCGGCGGCTGGTGGGCTATGTGGTACCGGCGGCGGACGCCGCGATCGACGGGATGAGTGTGCGTGCCACGTTGGCCGCGCGACTGCCGGAATACCTGGTGCCGTCGGCCGTGACGGTGCTGAGTCGGTTGCCACTGACACCGAATGGAAAGCTGGATCGACGGGCGCTTCCCACGCCCGAATATGCTTTGGGAGGCTCGAGTCGAGCGGCTGCCACGCCCACGGAGACATGGCTGGCGGGATTGTTCGCCGAGGTGCTGGAGGTGGACGCGGCCCGCATCGGCGCCGAGGACAGCTTCTTCGACCTCGGAGGTCACTCCCTGCTGGCGGCCCGGCTGATCAGCCGCATCCGCACCACACGCGCCGTGGAACTGGGCATTCATGCGCTCTTCAACGCGCCAACGGTGGCCGGGCTGGCCGCGATCGTCGATTCCGGTGCGGCCGGTGCGGACGCCGTCGAAGCGACCGACCCGCTGGCGGTGATGCTGCCACTACGCGTCGGCGGTAACAGACCTCCGGTGTTCTGCATCCACCCCGCGGTCGGCATCGGGTGGGTCTATTCGGGTCTGCTGAGGTACTTGGACGCCGATACTCCGCTCTACGTCCTCCAGTCGCCGATGCTCTCCGACCCGACCGTGCGTCCCGGCAGCCTCGTGGAGATCGCCGAGACGTACATCGGGCACATGAGGAAGGTGCAGTCCACCGGTCCGTACAACCTCCTGGGCTGGTCATTCGGGGGCGGTGTGGCACAGGAGATCGCCGCTCGGCTGCAATCCGAAGGCGATGAGGTCGGGCTCGTCGCCGTTCTCGACGGCTATCCGGTCACCTCGGAGCCGGCACCGGCGCCATCCGGCCTCGGCGCTCTTCTGGACTCGCTGGGCATGTTGCCGGCGTCCAGCGGCGCCGCGGGCGGGGGCTCCGAGGGAGCGGTCGAGGACCGTTCACCCCACATCGACAAGGAGCGGTTCCTCAGCCTCGCCGCGGAGCCGGGCAGCCCGCTCTCGCTCCTCCCGGCGCGGGTGCTCGCGCTGCTCCCGCAGGTGTTCGCCACTCACGTCGCCCTGTCCGGGGCGATCAGCGGCCGCGTCTTCCGCGGCGATCTGCTCTTCTTCTCCGCCGCGGTGGACAGGGGGGACGGAGGGCCGGCTCCGGATGGGTGGCGCCCGTATGTGGCCGGGGCCATCGACGTAACGGACGTACCCGTCGCACACGGTGCCATGACCCGGCCCGAAGCGCTCGCGGTCATCGGTCCGGTACTTGCGGCGCGGCTTCGAACAGCGGTGTCGGCCTGAGCGGGACGGCCGCACGACGGCGGAAGTCAGGGGACTTGTGATGCAGGAAGAGAGTGAGGGCATCATGCCGGAAGCGGTCCAGATCGTCGGAATCGGCGGGTCCACCAGGGCGGACTCGACCGCGGAGAAGGCGTTGCGCATCGCCCTCGCCGAGGCTGTCCGCCGAGGCGCGCGAGTCAGGCTGATCAGTGGGCCCGATCTGGTGCTGCCGCTGTACGAGTACGCGGCGGCGGAACGGTCCGAACGGGCGAAAGCCCTCGTCGACGCCGTCTCGTCGGCAGATGGGCTGGTGATCGCCACCCCCGCCTACCATGGCTCGCTCTCGGGAATGGTGAAGAACGCGCTCGACTACATGGAGGAACTGCGCTCGGACCGGCGGCCGTACTTCTCGGGGCGAGCCGTGGGCTGCATATCGGTCGCCGGCGGATGGCAGGCGTCGGCCTCGGCGGTCGCCGCGCTAAGGACGACCGTTCACGCACTGCGCGGGTGGCCCACTCCGCTCGGGGTCACGATCAATACGGAGACCACGTCGTTCGACGCCGACGGCCGGGTGAACGATCCACGGGTGGCCGAACGCCTTGAACTGGTGGCCGAGCAAGTCGTCGAGTTCGCGTTGATGCGTCGGGCGTTGAGGTCACAACAGATGAAAGCACCCGCATTGCGGGACCTATCGACGTCAACCGCGACCAGGGCGACGCGTTCCGGAAGGGCAGTGGACAACAAACTGCCAAAGCCCTTGACACCCCCGCGGGCGGCACTTTAGCTTTCGGAACGATGTTCAATAATACTGAACCATGACCTGAGTGTGACCATTTCAAATGTGGACGGGGGACAGCACATTGGGACGGGTGGACACGAAACCACAGCCCACCGCGGGATTAATCGGGCGCGCAATGTTTCGCGCGCCCCTCATGCACCGCAACGCTGAAGCCTTCTTCCGTATGCCGATTTGCCCGTCCATCCAACGCACCAGCCTCCCGATGTGAGGCAATGCCCATGGAAAGGGATGTCGTGAGCATATCCAAGAAGTCTCCTCAATTCGGGGATGTTCTTCGGGAGTATCGAATATCATGCGGAATGACACAGCAGGAACTGGCGGACTTCTCGACGCTCAGCGTGCGCGCCATCCGGGACCTCGAACGCGGGAAGGTGGCCAGGCCACGGAAGGAGACTCTGCGCCTTCTGGTGAATGCCCTGGATCTGCCCGCCGACGACCGTGAAAGGTTTGAGTCACTGCTGGTTTCGGCCCGCGGCAATCGTTTTGGATCGGCCACCGCCAACCCCCGGCAGAGAAACCCCTCGGGGGGTGGCCCTCTCGAGGAAGTGCCGGATGTGGTATTCGCATACCTGCCCGAGCGGGGCGCCGGGGCACCTGATGCACTCAATGGCGGAATCTATGCGGACGTACTGAATTCCCTCGCCAAGAACTTAAGCCTGACCGGGCATCAAATGGCCATCGTGGTTCTCTCGCCGGACAGAGCGTGACCCTTTCTCTTTTTTGGAAGTGCCCGCGACGGCGGCGGTATCCGCATACTGCCGCGTGACAGAGAGAACCGAATCAGTGGACAGCGAGACGAGTGCAGAAAAGACCGTGGCAGAAGCACCCCGGCCGGCCGCAAAGGAGACACGCCGGCTGGGCAGACCGGTCTACCTTCTCACCATCTGTCAATTCCTCTACTACGCGGGCGTCAGCGTCGACCTGACGCTGACGGCCGTCGTCGGCCTCGAGATGGCGCCGGCGGCTGCCCTGGCGACGCTGCCGCTCACCCTGATGACGGTGACCGGAACCATCGCTTCGTACGCGACCGGAATGCTTTCCGCGCGATACGGCCATCGAGCGGTCCTGGCGGTGGGCGCCTGTATCGCGGTGGCCGGTGGTCTGGTGTCCATGCTCGCGGTCCAGGCGGATTCTTTCTTCACCTTGTGCGTCGGAACCGGCATGGTCGGCGTGTACCGGTCGACGGGCGGCTACTTCCGGTTCCTCGCGGCGGACCTGGTGCCCGAGGCATCCCGGGCCAGGGCGCTGAGCACGGTTCTGTGTGGTGGCGTGGCAGCGGCGATCGTCGGTCCGCTGGCCGCGACCGAGAGCAGCGGCCTCATGGGCGCCCAGTTCGCCGGCTCCTACCTGCTGGTGTCGTGTCTGGCGTTCGCCGTGGTGCCTGTGATCCTCGCGGTGCGGCCCGCCTCGCCTCGTACGACGGAGGCGGATCCCGAGGCGGAGGAGGAGACGGCCGGGGCCACGCGCGTACGCGACGTCGTGCACACCAGCGACTTCCGCCGGGCCTTCTGCTTGCTGGCGGTGTCCACGGGCGTGATGACCATGCTGATGGCCGTCGGCCCGATCGGGAGCAAGCACGCCGGGCACTCCTTGTCCCAGGGCGCGATGGTCATCCAGTGGCACATGGTGGGGATGTTCGCCCCGGCCTTGTTCAGTGGCAGGCTGACCACGGCGTGGGGCCCACGTTGGACCGGGATGCTGGGCGCTTTTCTGCTGGTCACGGGGGCCGGAATCGGTTCGCTGAGCACGGGCATGACCGCGTTCATGTTGTCCTTGGGGCTCGTGGGGGTGGGCTGGAATCTGACGTATGTCTCCGGCAGCGCCTACGCGGTCCGTTGCTATCCGCGGGGAAAGGGCGGGCGTGTCCAGGCCACCATCGAGGGCAGCACCGCGTGTGTGGGCGCCATGGCGTCGCTTTCGGCCAACATGGTGTTCTCCCAGATGGGATGGGCGGGGACAAACCTCGCGGCGCTGGTCCTGCCGCTGATTCTGTGCATGTGGCTGGCGGTCGCCCGCAGTCCCGAGCGTGAGCCGGCCACCGCCTGAACCCGCCCGCCTCGACACCGCGACCCGCACGTACTCCCGACACCCACGGCCAGAAGAGGGAGAGGAAACGCATGCAACGCGTACGGGGGCAATCCTTCTGTCAGGGGCCCGAGCCGGACCGCACCGAGGACGATCCGCGCGACGCCGTGCGGGCGCTGCTGACGGCCGCGGACTCCGCCCCCGGCGGGGCCGTCGTCACCGTGGCCGCGGACGGTTCGACGACCGCGCTGCCGTATCCCGAACTTCTGCTGCGGGCCCGGCGGCTGCTCACCGGGCTCCGTGAGCGCGGTGTCGGCCCCGGCGACGCGGTGGTGCTGTGCGGCCTGCCTCTGGCCGAGTTCTTCCCCGCCTTCTGGGCCTGTGTGCTCGGCGCTGCCCGCCCCGTCGTCATCGCGGAGCACCCCGCGCCGGGCTCGCCGACCCTCGAACGGCTCCTGCATGCCTGCGAGTTGCTGGACCGGCCGCTGGTGCTGAGCGACCCGGTCGGCGCGGCGGGGCTCGCGCGGTCCGCGCCGCGGCTCCGGGTCGTGGTCGCGCAGGACTGCCTGCACGCGACGCCCGCGGCCGGCCACATCGAGCCGAGCGCGTCCGACACCGCCCTGCTGATGCTGTCCTCCGGCAGCACCGACGTACCCAAGGCGGCGCGGCTGACGCATGCCGGTCTGGCGGACTTCGCGGCCGGCGCCCGGCGAATCCTGGATGTCGGTCCCGACGACACCATGGTGAACTGGCTGCCGGTCGACCACAGCGGCGCGTTCCTGCTGTACCACATGCTCGCGGTCTTCACCGGCTGCACCAATGTTCACGCGCCGACCGAGCTGGTCCTCGCCGATCCCCGGCGCTGGCTCGACCTTCTCGATGAGCACCGGGCCCAGCACAGCTGGGCTCCGACCTTCGCCTACCAACTCGTGGCGGACGCGCTCGCGGAGCGGCCGGAGGGGAGCTGGGACCTCAGCCGCGTCAAGTCCCTGCTCTGCGGGGGCGAGCGGATCGCGCTGCCGGTCCTGGCCCGTTTCCTCGACGCCACGGCCGCGTACGGCATCCGGCAGGGGCACATCGTCCCGGCGTGGGGGATGGCCGAGACGGTCACGGCCGTGACCTACGGCCGGCTCGACCGGCCCGGCACCGTACACCGCCTGCTCAAGAGCAGCCTGAGCGGCCGCCTGATACGGGCCGGTGAGGAAACACCCGAGGACGACTGCGTCACCTTCGTCGCGGCCGGGGCGCCGGCGCCCGGCGTCGCCCTGCGCATCGTCGACGATCACGGCGAACTCGCGCCCGAGGGCAGAATCGGCCGTCTCCAGGTGCACTCCCCCGCCCGGCTCACCCCCGGCTATGTGAAGAACCCGGACGCGGACGCGGCGGCCTATCCCGCCGGGCGGGACTGGCTGGACAGCGGGGATCTCGCCTTCCTCGACGCGGGCCAGGTCGTCATCACCGGCCGGCGCAAGGACCTGATCATCCTCAACGGGCACAACGTCTACTGCCACGAGGTCGAGGAAGCCGCCGCCGCGGTCGCCGGGGTCCGGCAGGGGGACGTGGCCGCCTGTGGCATCCCCCACCCGGAGCGGGGCACGGAGGAGCCGGCCGTGTTCTTCGTGAGCCGTGGCGCGGCCGATGACGTACGGATCGCGGCCGAGGTGAGGGCGGCGCTGTTCTCCCGACTCCAGCTCGCCGTGACGCATGTCCTGCCGGTCCCGCGCGACGAGTTTCCCAGGACGCCCGCCGGAAAGGTGCGCCGCGCCGAGCTCCGGGACCGGCTGGCGGGTGGCGAATTCACCGCGGGCTCGGCCACGGACCCGCGCACCGAGACCGATCCCGACGCGGTCACGCGGGCGGTGCGGGAGGAGATCGGCGCGGTGCTGGGGCGGCCGGTGGACGCGGACCTGCCGTTTTACGAGCTCGGTCTGACCTCCGTGCTGCTGGTGCGCCTGCGGGCCCGGCTGGAGGAGCGGCTCGGGACACGGATCGCCCAGACCGCCTTCTTCGAACACCCCACCGCCGCCGCGCTCGCCACGCATCTGTCCGGCGCCGCCGGCACGCGGGCCGAACCCGTGCGCGCTGGCCTCGTCCCCGAGGACACCACCGATCGGCGCATCGCGGTCGTCGGACTGTCCCTTCGTTTCCCGGGCGCGGAGACGCCGGAGCAGTTCTGGGCCAACCTCCGCGACGGCGTGGTCAGCGTCCGGGCCTTCGACGAGGAAGATCTTGTCGCGGCGGGTCTGCCGCCCGAGTCCGTGAGCGCCCCCGACCTCGTGCCCGTCGGCGGAGTCCTCGACGGGGTCGAGGAGTTCGACGCGGACTTCTTCGGAATGCCCCCCAAGGAGGCCGAGCTCACGCACCCCGCGCACCGGCTGTTCCTGGAGTGCTGCCACCAGGCGCTGGAGGACGGCGGCTACGCGGCGGCCGAACCGGGCACCCGGATCGGCGTGTTCGCGGGGTCGGGCATGAACCTGTACGACCACCAGCTGCCATCGGCGTTCGGATCGCCCGACGCCGTGGCGGACCCCGCCACCGGCCTGCAAACGGCCATCGGCCGCCAGCCGGACTTCCTCGCCTCTCGTGTCGCCTACCGGCTCGGGCTCACCGGCCCCGCCATCGGTGTGCAGACGGCGTGTTCCACGTCGCTGGTCGCCGTGCACCTCGCGGCTCAGGCGGTGCTGAGCGGGGACGCGGACCTGGCGCTGGCGGGCGCCGCGGCCGTGCACTTCCCTCAGGAGACCGGCTACCGCAGCCACCCCGGGTCGATCCTGTCGCCCGCCGGGCGCTGCCGTGCCTTCGACGCGGAGGCCGACGGCACGGTCGGCGGCAACGGTGTGGCGGCCGTCCTACTCAAGCGGCTCGACCGTGCGCTGGCCGACGGGGACACCGTGCACGCGGTGATCCTGGGATCCGCGGTCAACAACGACGGCGCGGACAAGGTGGGCTTCGGCGCACCCGGCGTCGCGGGACAGGTCGAGGTGGTACGCCAGGCGTTGCGCAGGGCGGCCGTCCCGGCGGACACGATCTCGTACGTGGAGGCACACGGGACGGGCACGCGGCTCGGCGATCCGGTGGAAGTGGCGGCCCTGGCCCGGGCCCTTGGCGAGGGCACCGAGCGCAGAGGATTCTGCGCGGTCGGCTCGGTGAAGCCGAACATCGGCCACCTCGACAGCTGCGCCGGTATGGCGGGGCTGATCAAGACGGTCCTGATGCTGCGCCACCGCACACTGGTCCCCACGCCGCAACTGACTCGACCCAACCCCGAACTTCACCTGGACGACGGCCCGTTGACGCTGGCCACCGAGGTGAGGCCGTGGTCGCCACCGGGCGGTGTGCCGCGCCGGGCCGGAGTCAGCGCCCTCGGTGTCGGCGGCACCAACGCGCATGTCGTGCTGGAGGAGTCTCCCGCACGGTCCGAGGCGTCGACGGCCGCGCCCGAGCTGCCCGTGCTCGTGCCGGTGTCGGCCCGCGACGCGCAGGCCCTGGACGAACTCACCGGCCGGCTCCGCGACCGCTTACGGCAGCGGCCCGAACTCGCGGCCGCGGACGTGGCGGCCACCATGGCGCTCGGCAGGCCGCACCGCGCGGTACGGGCCGCGGCCGTCGGCCGGACCGCCGAAGACGTCGCCCGCGCTCTGGAGGAGCGGCGGGCGCCGCGGGGCGGCCCTCTCGGGCCGCTTGCCTTCGCCTTCCCGGGACAGGGCAACGCGCGCCGCGGGATGGCGAGCGGACTCCACGCCGCGCATCCCGCCGCCCGGCGGGTACTGGACCGGTGCGAGGAGATCTACGCGGGCGAGTTCGGCGGAACCCTGCTGCCGCTCCTCCTGGCGGAGCCGTCCGCCGAGAGCGAGGTCTGGCCCTCCGAGACGGCCCAGGCCGCCCTGTTCGCCCACCAGTCGGCGCTCGCCGAGGTGTGGCGCGCGGCGGGTGTCCGCCCCGCGCTGCTGCTGGGCCACAGCGTCGGCGAGTACGCGGCGCTCTACGCGGCCGGCGCGCTGACGCTGGAGGAGGGGCTGCGGCTCACCGCGTGGCGCGGACGCCTGATGCACAGGGACTGCCCGGCCGGTGGCATGCTCGCGGTCCGCGCCGACGCGCACACCGCGCGGCGCGTCGCCGATGCCGCCGGTGCCGAGGTGGCCGCGGTCAACGGGCCGCGCGCTCACGTCATCTCGGGTTCGCGCCAGGCCATGGACGAGGTGGCGAAACTGCTCGACCAGGAGGGGCTGCGCCGACGGGCGCTGCCCGTCGACCGGGCCTACCACTCGGCCGCGATCGAACCGGCCCTGCGGGAGTTCCGGGCCCACGCCGAGAAGGTGGCGTACCGCCCGCTGCACACTCCGCTGGTGACCGCCGCCGACGGGGAGGTGCGCCAGGCGGGCTGGACCGTGGACGCGGACTACCTCTGCCGCCAAGCCCGGCAGCCGGTCCGCTTCGACCTGGCCGTGGCCCGGGCCGTCGGGGAAGGGTGCGAGGACTTCGTGGAGATCGGGGCCGGGAACACCCTCGCCGGCCTCGGCCGGCACTGCGTACCGGAGAGCCGGTGGACGGCCGGGCAGGGCGTCGGCGACGGGGCGGCGGCACAGACACACGGGCTGCTCACCTCGCTCGGCTCGCTCTACCGCAGGGGAGCCGAGCTGGACTGGCGCGCGCTCACCCGTGGCGGGGGCCGGGTGTCGCTGCCGGGGCACCCGCTGCGAAGACGCCCGGTGGCGGCTCCGGCCCCCCGGACACTCCCACCGCCCTCCCCCACGAAGGTGTCTGTCCTGCCGGGTGAACTCCTGGAGGCGGTTCGCGAGCTGACCGCGGCCAAGCTCGGTATGGACGTCTCGGACGTCACGCCCGACAGCTCCTTCTTCGAGTTCGGCGCGGACTCACTCTCCCTGATGGGTATGACGGCGGAGCTGGAACAGCGGTACGGCGTACGCGTTCCGGTGCGCGAGCTGTTCGAGTCGGCCGACACCCCGCGCAGGCTGGCCGAACACCTGGCGCGGCTGGGCGGCGATCCGGCCGGAAAGACCCCTCGGGACGCGTCCGCGGCGGAGCCGCCCAAGGCCGCCCCGACGTCAGTGTCCCGCACGGTTCGGACGGGCCCGGTCCCGACGCCAGCCGCACCGGCGGCTCCCGCCACCACCGCGCCGCACCCGGGATGCGACTTCAGCCTGTACTTCTTCGGCGACTACCCGGAGGACGCCGAGCGCGACAAGTACGCGCTGATCATGGCGGCGGCCGAGTTCGCCGACCGGCACGGCTTCCACGCCCTGTGGTTCCCGGAGCGCCACTTCAACTCCTTCGGCGCGCTCTTCCCCAATCCCTCGGTACTCGCCGCCGCACTCGCGGCCAGGACCAGCCGCATCCGGCTGCAGGCCGGTTCGGTCGTGCTGCCGCTCCACCACCCGGTCCGGGTCGCCGAGGAGTGGTCGGTCGTGGACAACATTTCAGGTGGCAGGGCGGGTCTGTGCCTGGCGAGCGGCTGGCACGCCACCGACTTCGCGCTCGCCCCGCAGCACTTCGGCCGGCACCGCGAAGTGATGTACGAGCAGCTGGCGACCCTGCGGCAGCTGTGGTCGGGACGGCCACTCACCATGACCGCGGGAGACGGCGAACCGATCGAGATACGGCTGCACCCGCGTCCGCTACAGGAGCGGCTTCCCCTGTATGTGGCGGTGGTGGGCAACCCGGACAGCTATCGCCGGGCGGCCGCCGAGGACCTGGGCGTGGTCACCAACCTGATGACGCAGACCGTCGAGCAACTGGCCGAGAACATCGCCCTGTACCGGCGCACTCGCGCCGAACACGGCCTCGACCCGGCGGCGGGCCGGGTCGTGGCGCTCGTGCACACCTACCTCGGCGACGACGCGGAACGGGCCCGGGCCGAGGCGTACCGCCCCTTCGTCTCCTACCTGCGCTCCTCGCTGTCCCTCTTCGACCAGGTCACCAACAGCCTGGGCTTCGACGTCGACCTGGACAGCGCCCCCGAGGAGGACGTGGAGTTCCTGCTCGGGCGCGCCTACGAGCGCTACTGCGACTCCCGCGCCCTGATCGGCGATGAGCACAGTGTCACCGGGACGGTCCGCCGGCTGGTGGCCGCCGGAGTGGACGAGATCTCCTGCTTCGTCGATTTCGGTGTCCCGGCCGAGCGGGTGCTGGCGGCGCTGCCCGCCCTCGACCGGGTACGCCGCCGGGAGCAGCCCCGGGAGCGGGAGCAGGCCGCCCTCGTGCCGGAGCGGATGCCGCTGTCGCCGGCACAGCGCCGCATCTGGTTCCTGGAGCAGCTGCACCCCGGCACCAGCATGTATCACGAGCCGAAGGCGATCCGTCTGGACGGCCCGCTGAACATCCCGGCCCTGCATTGGGCGTTGCGGCGGGTCACGGAGCGGCATCCCGCGCTGCGCACGGTGTTCGGGGTCGCCGACGGAGTGCCGTACCAGGAGACACTCGACGGGACACGGCTCGAGTGTCCGGTCGAGGACCTGGGCGGGGCGACGGAGGAAGAGGCGCTGCGCGCCGCGCTGGAGACCGAAGGGGGCCGACTCCTCGCCCTGGACACCGGCCCGCTGGTCAGGGCCCGGCTGCTGCGCCTGTCGGAGGAGCGTCATGTGCTCTTCCTGCTGGTGCATCACATCGTCTTCGACTCCTCCTCCACGGTGGTCCTGGTCCGTGACCTGGCCGCCTACTACCGGTCCTGGCCGAACGCCGAGCCCGCGCTGCCACACCTCGCCGAGGCGCCCCCGCCCGCCGAGCCGGACCCCGCCGAGGTCGGCGAGTCCCTGGAGTTCTGGCGGCGGGAGCTGAGCGGCGTCCCGCAGCTCTCCCTGCCCACCGACCGGCCCCGCCCGCCGGTGCGGTCGGGAGCGGGAGCGAGCCTCACCCATGAGCTGGACGCCGAGCTCGTGGGCGGGTTACGGACGTTCGCCGCCGCACACCGCGCCACCCTCTTCATGACGCTCATCAGCGCCATCGGCGCGGTGCTCGGCCGCTTCAGCGGGCAGCGGGACGTGGTCCTCGGCACGGCGGTGGCCGCCCGGCCGGCCGGCGCCGAGCATCAGGTCGGTCTCTTCCTCGACACCGTCGCCCTGCGGCTGGACCTCACCGGCGACCCGGACTTCCCGACCCTGCTGCGCCGGGTGCGGCAGCGGAGCACCGCGGCGTACGAACACCGCGGCGTGCCCTTCGACGAGCTGGTCGGTGCGTTGAACCCGCACCGCGACCCCGGCCGCAATCCGCTCTTCCAGGTGATGGTGGAGTACGAGAACGAGGGCGAGGTGGACTTCGATCCGCCCCGGCTGACGTCCACGCTCCTGGACATGCCGAGTGGCCGCGCCCCGTTCGACCTCAGCGTCTATCTGACGCATCACCGCGACGGCGTGCGGTTCATGGTCGAGTACGACACGGCCTTGTTCGACGAGACCACCGTGCGCCGGTTCGTGGACTACGTGGAGCGGACGCTGCGCCGCGCCCTCGACGCCCCCGCTGCGCCGCTCGGCGAACTGACCGCCGTCACCAACACCGACCGGGACACCCTGGCCCGCCTGGGACACTCGGACGAGCCGTCGCCCGACACCGAGGACACCCTGCACGCCCTGTTCGAGCGGCAGGCGCGGCGCACCCCGGATTCCGTCGCGCTGATCAGCGGCGAGCAGACCGTCAGCTACCGAGAGTTGGATGCGGGGGCGGACCGGCTCGCCCAGCGGCTGCGCGCCCGGGGCGCGGCGCGCGGGGAGCGGGTGGCGGTGCTTCTGCCGCGCGGCCCGCAGCTGATCACCGGCCTGCTGGGCGTGCTCAAGAGCGGCGCCGCGTATGTGCCTCTCGACCCCTCCGTACCCACCCCGCGGCTCGCCGGGCTCCTCGACGACAGCACGCCCGTCCTGCTGCTGACCTCCGACGCCGCCCTGGCGCTCCACCCGGACCTCGCGGCACGGCTGCCCGTACAGCTGGCCGGGGACATCGACGACACCGTTCCGGCCGATCCCCTTCAGGGCGGGGCCCGTCCCGAGGATCCCGCCTACTGCATCTACACCTCGGGCTCGACCGGCCGCCCCAAGGGCGTGGTCGTCCCCCACCGGGGCCCGGCCAACCTGGTGCGCGGACACCTCCGGGACCGTCCGGCGCTGCGTACCCTTCAGTGGACCTCGCCCGCGTTCGACGTCAGCGTGCAGGAGATCTTCACCACGCTGGCCTCCGGGGCCGCGCTCGTGCTGATCGGCGACGAGGTGCGGCACGATCCCACGGCCCTGGCGGAGGTGGTGCGGCGCCACGAGGTGCAGCGGATGTTCATGCCCTGCACCCCGCTGAAGTATCTGATCGGGACCGGGCCCCGGCTGCCGTCCCTGCGCGAGCTCGTGTCGGCCGGTGAGGCACTCCAGCTCACCGGTGCCTTCCGCCGCTTCCTCGCCGCGCACCCGCGGTGTGCGCTGTACAACCAGTACGGGCCCACGGAGGCCTCGATCATCGTCACCTCGCACCTGGTCGACGCGGGCGGCCAGGAGTGGCCACCGATCGGCACCCCGGTGCCCGGAGCGCGGATCTCGCTCCTGAACGGCGCCGGGCGGGAGGTGCCCGTGGGCGCGGTCGGCGAGATCTGCGTGGGCGGCGCCCCGGTCGCGCTCGGCTACCACGGCCGGCGCGAGGAGACCGCCGCGGCCTTCCTCGACGACGGCGCGGGCGGGGTGCTGTACCGGACGGGAGATCTCGGGCGCTGGCGTGCCGACGGCGCTCTGCACTACTGCGGCCGGGCCGACGACCAGGTCAAGATCCGTGGACACCGGGTCGAACCCGGCGAGATCCAGGCGGTGTTGACGGCACTCCCCGGGATCCGGGACGCCGCCGTCGTACCGCGTCGCGACCGGCACGGAGACACGGAGCTGGTCGCCTATGTGGTGCCCACGGGCTCGGCGTCCTTGGCGGCCGATGTCGGGCGGTTGCGCGCCGCGCTCCCCGACCATCTGGTGCCCCGCCACTGGGTGTCCCTGGAGCGGCTCCCCGTGAACGCCTCCGGCAAGCTCAACCGTGCCGCCCTACCCGAGCCCGCCGCCGACGACGGGTCCCGGGAGGCCGATGCCGGGCCCGTCACCCCCCTGGAGAAGGCGCTGCACGACCTGTGGTGCGAGGAACTCGACGCGCGGCGGATCCCGTTGGCCGCATCCTTCTTCCGGCTCGGCGGCCACTCCCTGGGCGCGATCAGACTGCTGAACCGGATGCGGGACCGCCTGGACATCGACCTCGCCATGGCCGACTTCTTCCTCGACCCGACCATCCGGGGCGTGGTGGCCCGCCACGAGCCGGCCCCCGCGCACGAGGTGGTGGACACCGCGCCGATGCCGTCCACCATGCGCCGCCTGTGGGTGCGCCACCATGAACGCGCCGACCCGAGCGTCTACAACGTGGCCCACCGCGTCGACCTGCGCGGCGATCTGGATCCCGGGACCCTCGCCCGGGCCCTGGAGGATCTGGTGCGGCGCCATCAGGCGCTGCGCGGCCGGGCGGTGCGGCGCGACGGCGGAGCGTACGTCGTCGAGATACTGGCCGAGGTGCCCGTGGAGCTGCCGGTCACCGACCTCTCCGCACCCGCCCAGGACACCGCCTCCGCCGAACGATGGTGCCGGGAGCAGGCATCCCCCGCGTTCGCGATGGACCGGGCACCGCTGTTCCGTTTCCGTCTGGCACGTCTCGGGGCGGACCGCTGGGTTCTGATGACCGTGTTCCACCACGCCGTCTGCGACGGCTGGTCCCTGGGGCTCATCTGGCGCGACCTGCAAGAGCTGTACAAGGCGCGGCGGGCCGGCCTCGACGCCGGGCTTCCCGCTCTCACCACCCAGTTCGCGGATATCGCGCGAGCGGAGCACGAGCTGGGTGACGAGCGCAGAGCGGAGCTCGAACGGTTCTGGCGTGCCGAACTCGACGGCGCGCCACTGCGCGCGGCCCTGCCCTGCGACCGGCCGCGGCCCGAGACGTTGTCCGGCCGGGGCGCCCTGCACACCGTGGTCGTCGACGGCGGGACACCCCGCCTGATCGGGGACACCGCGACACACCTGGGCACCACCCCCTACGCCGTGCTGGCGGCGGCGTTCGCCACCTGGCTGGCCGGGGTGTGCGGCGGGCCCGCCGACGTGGTGCTGGCCGCGTCCAGCGCGAACCGCCTGCGGTCCGAGCGATCCGATGTGGTCGGGCTGTTGGGCGACGCCGTCCTGCTGCGCGCCCGGATCGGCGAGGCCGAGACCTTCGCCGGCCTCGTGACACAGCTCGGCGGGACGCTGTTCACAGCGCTCGACCACCAGGAACTGCCACTGATGGACGTGGTCGAGCTGGTCTCCCCGCAGACCGGGGACATGCCGTTCCCCACCGTGCTGTTCACCGTCGTCACCACGCCACCGCCCGCTCTGGACCTGCGGCCGGTGTCGGCCTCGGTGCACGCACTGCCCATGCCGGGCGTGGCCCGGAACGAGCTGTACGTCGTCCTTCAGCCGCAGGACGACGCCATCACCGTGGTGTTCGAGTACTCCACGGATCTGTTCACGCAGGCCACCGTCGAGGGGTGGGGTTCGGGCTTCACCCGGCTCCTGGGAGAGGTCGCGAAGGACCCGGAGCGCCCGCTGCGGAGCCTGCTGGGTCCCTGACCACTCCGCCGGGGCCCCGTCGCGGGCCCCGGTGCCGTCAGGCCCGGATGACCCGGATGCCGGCCTCGGTGAACGGGGCGACGAGTTCGTCGGGGGCACCGGTGTCGGTGACCAGCACATCGATCTCGTCGATCGCGCAGATGCGGGCGAACGCCCGGTGGCCCAGCTTGGTGCTGTCGGCCACGACGATCACCCGCTCCGCGCGGCGGACCATCAGGTGGTTGATGCTCGCCTCGCCCTCGTGGTGGGCGGTGGCGCCCTGGCTGAGGTCCAGCGCGTCCACGCCGATGACGGCCACATCGAGGGAGACCGCGTCGAGCACCCCGGTGGCCAGCGGGCCCATCAGCTCGAAGGACTGGGGGCGGGCGACGCCGCCGGTGAGCACGATCTTGATCTGTGGGCGCACCGCCAGCTCGCTCGCGATGTTCAGCGCGTTCGTCACGATGGTGACGGCGGGGGCGCCCCCGGCGGCGGCCAGGTCCGCGCGCGTGCCGATGGCTCGGGCCGCCTCGGTCGTCGTGGTCCCGCCGTTGAGGCCGACGATCGCGCCGGGGTCGACCATCCGGGCGACGGCGGCGCCGATCCGCTGTTTCTCGGAGGCGCGGCGGGCGGTCTTGTAGCGCAGCGGCAGATCGTAGGACACGTTGTGCGCCACCGCGCCGCCGCGGGTGCGGGTGAGCATCTGCTGTCGGGCGAGTTCGTCGAGGTCGCGGCGGATCGTGGCGGTGGAGACCGCCAGCTCGGCCGCGGCCTGTTCGAGGTCCACCCTGCCGTCCCGGGCCAGCAGCTCCAGCAGGGCGTTCCAGCGTTCGGGCCGTTTCACTCCGCGCCTCCCTCGCCCCTCGTCCCGCTCTCGACCAGCGCGGCTCACCCTATCGCGACCTGACAGGAACGCTGGACTTCTCTGCAAAATCATGCGCATTATCGGCCCGTACGATGCAACTCACATCACGCTGCCTGCTCATTCACGCATAACAAGGGGAGCCGTATGAGCTACACCGAGGCCGAGATCGCCAGCCAGCCGGACTGCTGGCGCCGCGCCGCGGATCTGGTCGGGGAACCGGGCGGAGCGGTGCGGGAGGCGCTGCCGCGGGCGGGCGAGCGGGTCGCCGTGGTCGGGTGCGGCACGTCGTGGTTCATCGCCCAGTCGTACGCGGCGCTGCGCGAGTCGGCGGGCCAGGGCGAGACGGACGCGTTCGCCGCCTCGGAAATGCCCGCGGGCCGCCGCTACGACCGGGTGCTCGCGCTGTGCCGGTCCGGCACCACGACCGAGGTGCTCGAACTCCTCGGCCGGCTGCGCGGCACCGCGCCGACCACGGTGGTCACCGCCGTGCCCGGCTCCCCGGTCACCGAGGTGGCGGACTCGGTGGTGCTGCTCGACTTCGCCGACGAGGAGTCCGTCGTACAGACCCGCTTCGCGACCACCGAACTCGTGCTGCTGCGAGCCCATCTGGGGGCGCCGCTGGACGGGCTGGAGGCCGACGGGCGCGCGGCGCTCGCCGCTCCGGTGGCCGACGGCCTGCTCGAGGCCGAGCAGTTCACCTTCCTCGGGCGGGGTTGGACGTACGGGCTGGCGCAGGAGGCCGCGCTCAAGATGCGCGAGGCGGCGGGGGCGTGGACCGAGGCCTATCCGGTGATGGAGTTCCGGCACGGTCCGATCAGCGTCACGGGTCCGAAGAGCGTGGTGTGGTGGCTCGGCGAGGGCCCCTCCGGCCTGGAGGAGGAGATCGCGACCACCGGCGGCCGGCTGGTGGGTGACGGCCGGGATCCGGTGGCCGAACTGGTGGCGGTGCAGCGGCTCGCCGTCGCGATCGCCCAGGCGCGCGGCCTCGATCCGGACCACCCCCGGCATCTGACCCGCTCGGTGATCCTCGGCTGACCGCGACACCAGAACACCGGAACACCAGAACACCGAACCAGCAGATCGACGAGCAGCGGAAGGAGCCGGACCATGCCGCTGGTGGCGACCGGCGAGATCGTCGGGCCGGCCGTACGGGCGGGGCTCGGCGCGGGGGCGTTCAACGTCATCCAGATCGAGCACGCCCAGGCGATCGTCGCCGGGGCGGAGGCGGCCGGGGCGCCGGTCATCCTTCAGATCAGCGAGAACGCCGTGCGGTACCACGGGGCGCTGGCCGCCATCGGGCGCGCGGCCGTGGAGGTCGCAACCGCGGCCCGGGTGCCGGTCGCCGTGCACCTGGACCACGCCACCGAGCCGACCCTGGTGCGGGAGGCCGTGGGGCTCGGGTTCGGGTCGGTGATGTTCGACGCCTCCGCGCTGGACTACGAGGCCAATGTGGCGGCCACCGCCGAGGTCACCGCCGACTGCCACACCCACGGGGTGTGGGTGGAGGCAGAGCTGGGAGAGGTGGGCGGGAAGGACGGCGTCCACGCGCCGGGGGCCCGTACGGACCCGGCCGAGGCCGCCGCCTATGTCGCGGCGACCGGCGTGGACGCGCTCGCGGTCGCGGTCGGCACCTCGCACGCGATGGTCGTCAAGGCGGCGGTGGTGGACCTCGGGCTGGTGGCGGCCCTGCGCGCCGCCGTGCCCGTGCCGCTGGTGCTGCACGGCTCCTCCGGGGTGCCCGAGGCGGATCTGACCCGGGCGGTGGAGGCGGGCCTGACGAAGGTGAACATCGCCACCCACCTCAACGTCGCCTACACGCGGGCGATCCGCGACCATCTGGCGGCGCACCCCGAGGCCGTCGACCCGCGCCGCTATGTCGCCAAGGCCCGCGACGCGGTGGCGCGCGAGGTGGCCCGACTCCTCCCGCTGCTGCGCGCCGTCGCGCCCTGACCCAGCCCCTTCCGCCACCTCGGTGGCGTGCCGTCAGCGGGCTCATCGCGGCGCCTCCCGGAACCAGGGGAGGACGCGTGTTCCGCCAGGGCCCCGTGAGAACACGGTGCCCTGGCGGCCACCCCGAGCGCGCCCAGGACGGCGGCCGAGGTCCAGCCCCGCTCGGGTCCTTCGATGACGCCGTTGAGCAGGGCCGCTGAGCCGAGGACGAGCAGCGCGGTGCCGGGCAGGTCGGGGTGCGCGGCCGCGTCCGGGAGATCGCGGGCGAGTTGGGATAAACGGGCCGTGCGCGGAGGGCGATCCGCGCCCGACAGTTGACATGATCTTATCAAGTCGCCACAGTGCAGGGGAGGTTAGGAAAGGTTCCTAACAAAGGGGTGTGTCATGCGTAAGCGACTCGCGTTCGCGCTCGCCGGCGCCGGTCTGCTGGCCGTCTCCGTCACCACGGGCGCCGGTGCCGCCACCCGGGGCCCGGCACCGGCCCCCAAGTCGGCCAACGAAGGCACGGTCACGGCGGCCCAGTTACTCGCCAAGGTGCAGAGCTGTTCGCAGATATCCAACGGCAAGTACCGCACCGACGACGAGACCTCGGCCACCATCCCGGTCTGCGGCGCCAACGGAGCGGTCTTCTGGAAGGCCGACATGGACATCGACTGCGACGGCCAGGTCACCTCGCGGTGCAACGGGGACACCGACCCGTGGTTCCAGGACGACACCGCCTTCCACCAGTCGGACGGCAAGCCGCTCATCGCCGACAAGCTGCCCTACGTCGTGGTGCCGAGCGCCAGCTCCACCTGGAACTACAGCCAGGCGGGCATCAAGGGCGGCGGCGTGGTCGCCGTCATCTACAACAACAAGGTGCAGTACGCCGTGGTCGGCGACACCGGACCCACCAAGATCATCGGCGAAGCGTCCTACGCGACGGCCAACGCCCTGGGGATCGACCCCGACCCGGAGACCGGCGGCACGGACTCGGGGGTGACGTACATCCTCTTCAAGAACTCCTCGGTGTCGCCCATCGAGAACCACGACAAGGCGGTCTCCGTCGGCGACGGCCTGGCCCAGCAGTTCATCCAGAACAACTGACCCATCCCCCGGCGCAACCACCCGGCGCCGGTACGGCGTGCCATTGTGCGGAAGCGCGGCCCTGGGCATGATCACAGGTCGGGCCCAGGGCCGAACCGACGACGCCGGGGGACACGTCATGCCGCAGGAGCCGCCCACATCCACGCATTCCGCCGCCCGCCGGCCGAGGTGCGTCCACCAGCTGTACGAGGCCCATGTGCGCCGCGCCCCCGACGCGGTCGCCGTCGTCCACGGCCGGGACCCGCTGACGTACCGTGAACTGGACGAGCGGGCCAACCGGCTGGCGCGGCATCTGCGGGAGGCGGGCCTGCCCAAGGGCGGGCTGGTGGCGGTCTGCCTGGGCCGCGACGCCGAGGTCCTGACCGCGATGCTCGCGGTGCTCAAGGCGGGCGGGGCTTATGTGCCCGTGGAGCCGAGCGCGCCGCCGTCATTGCTGCGGCATGTGCTCGCGGACGCGGGGCTGTTCGCCGCCATCACCCGGGAGTCGCTGCGGGTCATGGTGTCCGACACGGTCCGCTCGGGCCGGCCGGTGATCTGCCTGGACACCCAGGCCGAGGCCGTCGCCGGCCGGTCCGCGGAGCCCCTGGACGCCCGGGCCGGCGCCTCGGACCTGGCCTGTGTGCTGTACACCTCCGGCGCGGCCGGGCGGATGCCCAGGGGCGTACTGCTCGAACACCGCCATCTGGTGAGCGCGTACGAGGGGTGGCGAGTGGTGTACCGGCTCTCCCCCGAGGACCGGCATCTCCAGACGACCCCTTCGGAGTTCGCCGGTTTCACGGGCGACTGGGTCCGCGCGCTGTGCTCGGGCGGCACGCTGGTGTCGGCGGGCCGGGACGAGGACCTGGACCGGGCGGGCGACGCCGCCCCGCTGCACCGGCTGATCGTCGACCGGTCGGTGACCGTCGTGGCGTGCGACGTGCCCACCGTCCGGGGTCTGCACCGGCATCTGCGCTCGCGGGGCGCGGACCTCGGGGACGTCCGGTTGATCGCGGTCTCGGGCGACAGCTGGTATCTGGACGAACTCCAGGCCCTGCGCCGGACCCTGGGGCCGCATGTGCGGCTCCTGAACGTCTACGGCGTGACCGAGGCCGCCGGGGCGGGGACGTACTTCGAGCTGCCCGACCGGCCCACGGTCACCGACCACCCGGAGCGCGTCTCGCCGATCGGCACGGCGTTCCCCGGCGCCGCCGTCGCCGTGCTCGGCCGGGGCGGGGCGCCCGCCGCCTGGGGCGCGCGGGGTGAACTGGGCATCAAGGGAACGGTCGTGGGCCGCGGCTATCTCAACGGCCCGGCCTTCACCGCCAGTCGCTACCTGCGCACCGGCGACCGCGGCCGGGTGCGCGACGACGGAGGTCTCGAACACCTCGGGCGCGTGGCCTCGCACGCCGACGCCGAGGCGGTGCTGCGCGGGCATCCCTCGGTCGGGGAGTGCCTGGTCACCGGCGTCGAGAACGCCGAGGGCCACAAGACCCTGACCGCCTATGTCACCCCGGTGGACGGCGGCGAGGTCGACCCGAGCGAGCTCAGGCTGTTTCTGGCCACCCGGCTGCCGTCCACCCGGACCCCGCGCGCGGTGGTACGGGTGGCCTCGCTGCCCCGCACCCGGGCCGGCAAGCTCGACCGGAGCGCCCTTCCGCAGCCGGCGCGGCGCGATTCAAAACGGCGCGCGTCGGGCGGGAAGGGGACGCTGTCGGTCGAGGGGGGCGAGGGGAGCGGCATATGGGGCCCCATCGCGGCGCTCACGGTGTTCTTCTCCTTCGTGTCCTGGGTTCTCACCGACGCCCTGTGGCCGTATTCGACCGATCTGTCGCTCGTTCCCAACCCCTGGGCGGCGCTGTTCACCGGGCTGTACGTCGGTGAGTCGCTGGCCTTCGGGCTGGGGATGGGATTCCTGTTCGCCGGGCGGCCGTTGGTGGCCCGCCACGGGCGCTCCCCCGCCCTGACGAGCGCCGCGCACCTCGCGGTGGCCTGGCTGCTGATCGCGTGGTGGCCGCAGGACAACTACTACCGGCTCGCGGCCAAGACGGACTGGGCGCGGCAGGCCGCCCTCGTCTACGCCTTCAACGTCACGCTCATGATCGCCGGCGCCGTGGTCGTCGCGTTCGTCGCGGCGCGGCCCGGGAAGACGGACCGGAGCTGACGCCGGTGTCCAGGAACATCCGGCCCAGGGCGTCGTTGGCCGAGCGCACCACTGCCTCCGCCGCGTCGAGGGCGGCCGGGGTTCGGGCCGCGAGGGCCACGCCCACGTGAGGGTCCGGCTCGAAGGCCGCCGTCACCACCGTCGGCAGCAGCGTCACCCCGAGCGCGCGGCACCGGCGGGACAACTCGTCGAGGTGGCCGGCCAGTGCCGCGGCCGGGAGCCGGGCCCCCAGCGGCAGCCGGTCCAGGGTCCGTACGACGGGCCGGCCGCCCCGGAGCCGGGCCAGCCTGGCCTGGATCATGAACGCCACGGCCGGGCCGGTGAGCCGGAGGTTGATCTCGACGGGGGCGAGCCGGCCCGCCCGGTCCCTGACGAAGTCGACGTCGTACCAGCCCCGGTAGCCCTCGACGGCCAGGGCCCGGCCCACGGCCGCCGCGAACCGCCCGGCGACCTCGGCCGGCGCGTCGGGGACGACGCCGGGGCCGACGGTGACCCCCTGGTAGCTGGTCCCGTCGATGTCCATCACGCCCGCACCCACGGGGTGGACTTCGCCCTCGTCGTCGACCAGGGCGTCGAAGGTCAGATTGCGGAGGGGGTCGGAGCCGGATCCATCGACGTACTCCTCGATCAGCACGGTGCCCCGCGCCACCCGTGAGGCGAGGGCCCGGGCGCCCCCGGCCTCGGCAGCCTGGCGGGGCGTCACCACGGTGGTGCCGAAGCCGCCCACCCCGTACTCCGCCTTGACCACCACCGACGCGCCGGCGGCGGCTCGGGCGGCGAGCGCCCGGGCAACCCGCCGACGCGATGTCACACGCTCCTGGGCGGGGACGACGATGCCGGGATGGGCCGGGGCCAGGGCCTGGAACAGCCGGTGGGCGGCCGCCTTGGACTCATAACGGCGCGTCACGCGCAGCGCCTCGCCGGGGCCGGACGCCGATCCGGGCCGAGCCGTCATCCGCTCGGACTCCGGCGTACGGCCCCAGGGGATCACCGGCAGACCGGACTCCCGGATCCGCTCCAGCAGCGCCGGACGGGACAGAAGCCCCTCCATCACGCCGCCGTCCTCGCCCGCGACCGCGCCGTACACCTCTGTGTCCTGCCACTCCAGGACGCGCGCCAGCTCCCGCGCCCAGAAGTCCTCGACCTGCCGCGGGAGGACGAGGATGCGGGGGTTCGGGCTGTAGAAGGCGGCCAGGCAGGCGTAGTGGCCCCCGGCCCGCCGCACCGCGGGCGAGGCGTCGGCGAACTGGGCGTTGAAGTCGCCGACGTTTCCGATGTGCACGGCCGGTGCCCCGCCGGTCCACGCCGCCACCCAGGAGGGCTCCGGCAGTCAGGGCCAGGCGGCCAGCAGCGGCAGCGCCCGGTCAGGTATGGATCCGGACGGTGCGTCGCCGACCCGCTCGGCGCCCATGGCCAGATAGAAGGCCTCGGCGTGGGGGTCGGCCTCGATGGTCAGCCGGGTGAAGCCGAGCCGGCCCGCCTCCCGCAGCACATGCCGGTACAGCAGCCGCCCCACTCCCCCGCCGATCGCCTCCGGGTCCACGAACAGCAGCCCCAGCTCGCCCTCGGGGCCGCCCCCCTCCAGTGTGGCGAAGCCCAGGATCCGCCCGGCCTGCTCCGCGACCGTGGTCCGACGGGCCGCCACCTCGCCCGGGCGCAGCCGCAGTTCCTCCCGGCACGCGGCCAGGAACGCCGCGTCGTACCCCCAGTGGCCCTTCGACCTCAGCGCCAGCTCGCTCAGCGCCTCGGCCTCGTCCTCCCGCCCCGCCCGCAGCCGCCGCTCGGCAGGCCCGGCGGCCGCCGTCCCGGGCCGATCATTCGTCATGTACAGATCCTCCCACCTCGGTCGATGAGTTTCCGTACGCCGGCCGGTCTTCCAGGGTGAACGCAGCGAGAGGAGGTGGACGTTGACCGCTCATGACGAGACGCCGTCGCCCCATGGACCGGAGCCGGAGGCCACCGACGGTCCCGCCGGCCGGGCGGGGAGCGCCCCGGCCGTGCTGGTCCTCGGCCCCGCGGTCGGCCGCGCCGACGTGCCCGGGCTGTGCGCGCGCCTGAGCACACTGGCGGCGCGCCACGGCCCGGAGGCCGGTCCGGTCGTCGTGGATCTGAGCGCGGTGCGCGCGCCGGATCTGGCCGTGCTCGAGGCGCTGGCCCGGCTGGGGCTCACCGCCCGGCGCCTGGGCCACGGGCTGCTGCTCCGCGGCGCGGGCGGCGAGCTGCGGGCCCTGCTCGCCCGGTCCGGGCTTGACACCGTGCTGCCGACGGCGGACCTACCGGGGGTCGGCGGGGTCGAGCCGGGCGGGGAGACCGAAGAGCGGAAAGAGCCGGGGGGTGTCCAGGAAGGCGTTGAGCGCGGTGACCCGGCCGGCTGACACTTCGAGGATCTGGAGCGCCCAGGGCTCATGGCCGCCGTCCGGGGCGGGGCGGTACTGGCCGAAGGCGGGCGAGCCGTTCGCCACCGTCGGGATCAGCCGTGACCCGCAGCAGCCTATGCCGGGGCCCAGCATCCACTGGCGGATGTCGGCGTGGCCGCGCATCCACAGCGAGTAGGGCGGCATCGACAGTGTGGCGTCCTCGTGCAGCAGTGAGGTGAGGGAGTCGAGGTCGTAGCGCTCGAAGGCGTCGACATACCGGGCCAGCAGGGCGCGCTGCTCCTCGTCGAGCGGCTGGACGGGGTCGGTGGCGCTGATCCCGCTCGCTGCGATGGTGGCCCGCGCCCGCTGAAGCGCGCTGTTGACCGACGCGACCGTGGTGTCCAGCAGCTCGGCCACCTCGCTCGCCTTCCAGGCCAGCACCTCCCGCAGGATCAGCACCGCCCGCTGCCGGGGGGCCAGGTGCTGAAGCGCGGCGACGAACGCGAGCCGCACCGACTCCCGCTGGGCGGCCAGCTCGGCCGGGTCGCCGTCCTCCGTCACGATCCGGCCGTCGGGGGCCGGCCCGACCCACGCGGTCTCCGGCAGGGGCGGGCCCAGGGGCGAGGAGGCCGTGGCCACCGACGTCAGGTCCATGGGCCGGGCCCGGCGCTGGCTGCCGCCCAGCATGTCCAGACACACGTTGGTCGCGATGCGGTACAGCCAGGACCGCAGCGCCGACCGGCCCTCGAACCGGTCCAGGCCGCGCCAGGCCCGCACCATGGTCTCCTGGACGGCGTCCTCGGCCTCGAACGCCGAGCCCAGCATCCGATAGCAGTACCCGGTGAGCTCCACCCGGTGCCGCTCCAGCTGCGGCGCGGCCTCGGCCGCGCCCTTCGTCGCCAGCACTTCACTCATCGCAAAACCCCTTGTCGACCGTTGACCGCCTTGTCCACGACCGCGCTCCGGTATCCCATGGACGCAAGGTAGCGGCTGGGTACGACAATCCCCCGGCGCCGAGCCCACGACGAGCCCACCGGGCCCCCGCCGACGGGTGTACGGCGCGGGCCCGCGGGGTGCGCGGCGCTCAGGTCACCGGACGGGCGTGGACCGTGGAGGAGTGCACCTGGTGTCCGCCGCTGGCCAGCATCCGGACCTCGGCGCGGTCGCTGATCTCGGCCCGCACGATGCCGGTGTCGTCCGCGTACACCGGGTGTCCGCCCGGGCCGCTGCTGTCCGTGCGGTGCACCACCACGATGTCCTCGGTGATGTCCTCGGCCGCTGGGGCCGAAGCGTCCGGATGCACGAATACCAGTTCGTATCTCTCACGACGCGCCATGACACGCCCTCCTGCCACGCCATCCCGCCCCACTCCCCAAACCGGGACATTCAACACTATCGAACGGGCTCGGTCGCGCAAGAGCGCGGGCGTCGAATCAGGGCGGCGCCGTACGCCAGGAGCCAGACGACCCACATCAGCCAGCCGACGAGACCGAGGCGGCCGAGCGGCCCGGTCTCGTCGATGATCCAGGGGGTGAGGGTGGCCGAGGAGAACAGCAGCGCGGCCGACAGCAGCCCCAGGGTGCCGTGCCAGGGCCGGATCAGCCCGGCACGCAGGCCGCCCACGGACAGGCCGACGAGCGCGAGCGCCAGGAAGGTGCCGTTGAGTGTGAACAGCGCGTCGTGCAGCGCCCACAGCGCCGAGGTCGCGCCGTCGTGGCCCCCGGCCACCGAGACGAGGGCGAGGCGCAGCGCTATGACCGCCGCGAAGGCGGCGTTCTGAAGGACCAGCCCCGCGAAGCCGACCACCGACCAGGCCTCGCCCCGGTCGCGCTCGGACCGGCGCAGCGCGGACACCGCGCCCGCGCCGAACAGCGTGGCCAGCACCCAGGCGGCCGGGGTGAGCACGGACCCGGCGGCGACGGCATCGCCCTCCGCGCCGAAGAAGGCGTCGACCTCCCCCACGTCGGCGCCGGTGAGCGGCATCCCGGCGGGGACCGTGATCACATTGCCGAGCACGATCAGGAAGGCGAAGCCGAGGGCGGCGATGCCGCTGATCCGGGAGAAGGCCATGGCTGTCCCCAGGCGTGATTGACGTATCATGTATTGATTATAAGCAGCGTAAAATCAAAGACGGCAAGGAGCACCCCATGAGCACAGAGCCGGACCGGCGTCGCTATGACTCGGTGCGCCGCACGACACAGGCCCAGCAGACCCGGGCGGACATCGCCCGCGCCGCCCGTGGGCTGTTCGTCTCCCAGGGGTGGGCGGCGACCACCGTGCGGGACGTGGCGCGCGAGGCGGGGGTCTCGGTGCCGACGGTCTACGCGGCGTACGGCAACAAGGCGGGGCTCACCCGGGCCCTGGCCGACGCGGCCGACCTGTCGGCCGACGCGTCGCGGATGCTCGTGGAGCTGGAGGACCCGGCGGCCGACCCGGCGCGTCAGCTGGCAGCGATGGCCGCCTATGACCGGCGGCTGTTCGAGCGCGCGGGCGACGTCATCGCGCTGGTGCGCGAGGCGGGCCGCGCCGAGCCGGAGCTGGCGGCGGTCTACCGCGACGGCCGCGCTCGGGGGGACGAGACCCGTGTGCAGGTGTTCTCGTCCTGGCCGGCCGGAGTGCTCCGGCACGGCCTGGACGTGCGGTCCGCGGTCGATGTCTACGCAGCCGTGTGCAACATCGACGTCTACACCGTGCTCACCGTGGAACGCGGCTGGTCACCCGAGCGGGTCGAGCGGTGGTGGGGCGAGGCGCTGGCCCGCGAACTCCTCGGCTGAGGAGCTTTTTTCAGGAGCCGTGGAAGCGGCGGTGCAGTTCGTGTACGCGCTCGGCGAGGGCGGGGAACGGGCCCTCCACCACGGCGCCCGGGACGACCTCCCGGATGGACAGGGTCCGCACGGGAGGCGCGGGGACCCCGAGGCCGGCGAGCCAGCCCGCCAGCTGCTCGGAGGAGCTCACGTACACGATGCGGCCCAGTCCGACCCAGCCGTGGGCCGCGGCGCACATCGGGCAGTGCTCGCCCGATGTGTAGACCGTGGCCGCGGCCCGCTCTTCGGGGGTCATGTTGGCCGCGGCCCAGCGCGCGATCTCGAACTCGGGGTGGCGGGTGTGGTCACCGGACGCCACATGGTTGTGGTCCTCGAACAGGACCGCCCCGTCCGCGGCGACGAGCACCGAGCCGAACGGCTCGTCGCCCGCTTCCAGCGCCTCGGTCGCCAACTCCACACAGCGGTGCAGATGGCGCAGGTCCGCGTCGTTCGCCATGGTGGCCTCCCCAGGAAGTGATCTTCATCGGCAGGATAGAACCCGGCCGCGCCCGAGCGCATCCGGGAAGAGGCCGCCCCGTCAGGGACCGTCGGCCGAACGCTCCCGCCACGCACGGTCGGCGGGGAGCCGTCGGTCAGGAATAGTCCTTGCCCATCAGCGCGGAGTATTCCTCCGGGTCGGCGTCGAATCCGCGGATCCCCTCATGGAATTCCCACTCCCCCGAGTCGTGCCGGATGAATTCGGCGATCGTCGCGGCCTTGGCGCCCAGGGCGCCGACGAAACCGCTGTTCACCAGTTCAGTGATCCCATCGGCTATCCGGAAGCTACAGTTGGCCACATCACTGAAGGTCTTCGGGCCGCCGCTCTGCTGGATGGCCACGCCCACCACCACCCGGGTGTAGGAGGTGGACAGCCGCTCCAGCTCCAGGGTCATGACCTCGTCGGCGCCGTAGCCCTGGCCGGTCTGGCTGTCCCTGTTCAGGGTGATGGTGCCGTCGGGCGACCGGCGGTCGAAGTGCACCAGGTACGCCGGCTCCCCGTACGGGTCCGCCGCGTTGTAGGTCGCCGCGACGATGTCGAGATCGTGCGGCGGCTCCCCCAGCGGGCTGGGGTCCCACCGGAGCGACACCTGGACTTTACTCGGGCCCTTGTTGAGACCGGTCACTGAATCCCCTTCCCGGAATTGGGACGACGGAATTCCCTTGCGATGGGAACCCGCCACCTCAATCCCGCGCCTGGCAACGGAGTTGGGATTTTATCAGCGGTGTCTCGCGGCGAACGGCGGAACACGGCGAGCCCCCGCGGCCGGGCCCGGCCCGCGCCCCGCCCGGCCCACCGGCACCGCGGCTCGCTCCCGTACCGGCGGCCGGCTCCCGTGCCGGACGGGACGCCCCCGCAGGGGACGCCCCCGTGCCGGAAGTCAGCGACCGCCCCCGGGCCGGCCCCATGTCTCGGCGAGCTGCCAACGCAGCCGCACCAGCTCGCCGTGGCCATGCGCCGAATATGACCCGGTCCTCCGCCCCGCCTTGTAGAGCTTGAGCTGGTAGGGGACGACGCCGGCCAGCCGGAGCACGGCGACCAAGGGGGCCAGCAACAGCCGCAGCAGGAGCTCGACCAGCCAGAAGGGCAGCAGCACGACGAAGACGAGCAGGAAGGGCAGGGCGATGATGCCGGAGATCGGGTCATCGCCCAGATTCGGGGCGTGCTCGAACGCCGCCTCCGGTTTGACCCGGCGCGGCCAGGCCAACCTCTGCTGTCGTAGCCGCCACTTGGTTCCGGATTCATCTTTCCAGCGCACCCGGGCACCCTATATCCCCCGTTCGGCGGCACCGTGGCCGGGTCACCTCGCCATGTGGCCGAATCGGCCCGTTCATCGAATGGAAATCGATGATTGACACACGGATGGGGATTCTGTCCTTGTTTGTCGCGAGCGAACGGTTTGCCCACGCCGACCGATTCGGCTCGATCACGAACCCGGCAGTAGCTTCGCTCTTGACGTTCCATCAGAGGCGTCGTGTAATTCATCCCTCGCGTCGCACCCGGCGGAAATCCGAGGCCGTACCTTCGATGCACCTGCCGGAAACGATCTCCCTTTACCCAGCTCCGCCGATGCTTTCGGAGAAGCCATGAGATCTGCTGCCCGGCTCGGCGACTTCGTCATCGGTGTCACTCCCTTCGGGTGCCCGGATGCCAGGCTGGCCGCGGCGGTCGGCCGGGCCGGGGGGCTCGGGGTCCTGGATCTGGGAGCCGGGGACCGGCGGGCCCGGGAGGCGCTGGGGCGTCTGCGGGACTGGGCCCCCGGCGGCGGGTACGGGGTGCGGGTCGGCCCCGGCTGCCG